>NZ_QKTS01000030.1:0-1993 GCF_003234525.1 Curtobacterium sp. MCBD17_021
CCCCTGTCACCGCCACCGTCCCCGTCCCCACCCCGGGCAGCGCTCAGGCGATCGCTGCGGAGATGGTCGCCGCCCGCGGATGGGGCGCCGATGACTTCGGCTGCCTCGTGTCCCTCTGGGACCGTGAGTCCGGTTGGCGGACGGACGCCGCGAATCCGAACGGCGCCTACGGCATCCCGCAGGCGTACCCGGGGACGAAGATGGTGTCGGCCGGAGCGGACTGGCGGACGAACCCCGCCACGCAGATCACGTGGGGTCTGGACTACATCGCGGGCCGGTACGGGTCGCCCTGCGGCGCCTGGGCCCAGAGCGAGTCCGTCGGTTCGTACTGATCCGTCGGTTCCTGCTGACCCGATCGGTGTCGCGCCGCACGGGTCCGGACCGGAGGCCCGACGCTCAGTGCGAGCGCCCGCGCAGCCGTCCGATCCCGAGCACGATCCCGACGATCACCATGCCGAGCACCAGGCCCGCGACGGCCGAGATCGCCGTGTCGACGATCCACGTCACGACCGGTCCCGCGGCCGCGACCGCGTGCTCGACGTGGTGCAGCAGCTCGTACGGCCCGGCCCAGAACGTCTCCGCCATGTTGGCGATGACCAGGTGTCCACCGACCCAGAGCATGGCGACGGTCCCGACGATGCTGATGAACCGGAAGACCGCCGGCATGGCCCGGACGATCCGGGCGCCGGTGCGGCGGGTGCGCCGCGAGGGGTTCTTCATCATCTGCAGGCCGATGTCGTCGACCTTGACCAGGAGCGCGACGGCGCCGTAGACGATCAGGGTCATGCCGAGGCCGATGACCGCCAGCGCGCCGAGCGTCGGCCAGAAGCCCAGCTCGGGGTCCAGGCTCGCCAGGCCGATGAGCATGATCTCGGTGCTGAGGATGAGGTCGGTGCGGATCGCCCCGAACACCAGTTTCGGCTCGGAGACGGCTGCGTCGGTGCCCGCCTCGTGGTGGACGCCGAACCACTCCGTGACCTTCTCGGCACCCTCGAAGCACAGGTACGTCCCACCGATGACGAGCAGCCACGGCAGCACCCAGGGTGCGAACGCGGACAGCAGGAGCGCCAGCGGGATGATGATGACGAACTTGTTGAACAGGCTGCCGAGGGCGATCCGTCCGACCACCGGCAGCTCGCGAGCGGGCTGGAGGCCCTGCACGTACTGCGGGGTGACGGCGGCGTCGTCGATGACGACACCGGCGGTCTTCGCACTGGCCTTCAGGGCAGCGCTGAGGATGTCGTCCACGACGGCGAGCAGTCCGACTGACATGTGGTGGTCTCCTCAAGGCTTCCCGAACACTGTCCGATCGCTCAGACTACTGGCGCTTCCCCGCGAACTCGCCCGCTGCCCCGTCAGGCCCCTCCGACGCGGCAGGATGGCGGGATGACACGTGCCCAGACCGTCCGGGACGCCATCGTCGCCGAGGTCGACCGGACCGGGTTCGGCGCGCACGGGTTGCACGTCCTGGTCGGCGACGACGCTGCCGGACATCGCTGGACGCCCGACGTCCGGGAGGACGTGCAGTCCATCGCGAAGGGCGTCTGCGTCCTCGCCGCCGGGATCGCGTCGGACGACGGTCTGGTCGACCTCGACGCCCCGGTGTCGGCCGCCCTGCCGGAGTGGGAGTTCGGGCCCGGTGCCGACGAGGTCACCCTCCGGCACCTGCTCGGCATGGCGAGCGGCATCGACCTGCCGTGGTCGGCGACGATGCTGACGGACTGGCCCGACCTGGCCGTCGAGTTCCTCGGGCGGCCGTCCCGCGGCCGGCTGTTCCAGTACTCGAACGCCAGCACCTACACGGCGATGCGGGTCCTGGCGGCCCGGGTCGGCGACGTCGGTGCCTTCGTCCAGGACCGGCTGTTCACACCGCTCGGCATCGACGACGCCGGGTGGGAGCGGTGTCCGCACGGCTTCATCGCCGCCGGGGGCGGGCTGCTGCTCCGCACGGCCGAGGTCGCGCGGTTCGGACGGCTCGTCCGTGACCGGGGGC
>NZ_QKTS01000031.1:0-1526 GCF_003234525.1 Curtobacterium sp. MCBD17_021
AGGGAAACGCCCGGTCACATTCCGAACCCGGAAGCTAAGCCTCTCAGCGCCGATGGTACTGCAAGGGGGACCTTGTGGGAGAGTAGGACGCCGCCGGACTCCTTTTCACAAAAAGAGCCCCTGGACGGGCGAGCAGCAACGCTCACCCGCCCAGGGGCTCTTTTCGCGTCCCCGGGGCATCGCATGATCCTGATCGTCCGGCCTCGGAGCGGGACCGGGGCCGGCCTTCGTTGATCCGGCACTGGTCACCAAACTGCCGGAACCGGGGTCCTTCGCGACTTTGGCTCGAGCTCCTCCGGGTACAGAGCGGAGCTGCGGACTGGTCGATGCGATGGGGCGGGTTGCTGCACAGCGTCCACTGTCATCGCTCGAGAAGGTGCGCGGCTCGTCGCTGGTCGACAAGTGCTTCTCGAGCGGGCCGACCCTCTCGTTCCGGGGCACGGACATGGCCTTGTCTGACGGCATCGACGCCAAGCGGCCCGGTGCCTCTTTGCTGCGGGCCGCGACGTCGGCAGAGACAGACGGCCGGCGAGATGGCCGACCGGGCCCTCGCGCGGGGGTCGACCGTCGTGCGCGGTCTGCGCTGTACGGTCTGCGTCGGTCATCACCGCCGTCCTCGTGTCCGGATCGAGGCAGATCCGATCGGCCGTCCATCGTCGACGCGCGCCGGCGGGTTGGCTGGTGCGGTGGCCTTGCCTGACGGCGGTGGGCGCTTCCTTCGACGGTGGCGAAGCGCCAGACACAAGTCCCTGCAGGTTCATCACGAACGAACGGTTGTTCGGATGTCGATGAGTGCCACGGGCCAGGCAACCGCGGGAGGTCAGCTGCATCGCTCCTCCGGCAACGGCGCCGACGCGAGCGGCTCAGGCTGAACCACATCAGCGCTGTGGTTTCCCGCACATGTGCCTGTGGCTGTGCCCTTGTCGCCGCCCGTTTCCTCGAGCAGCCGACTCCTCCGTCGCTCGTCGCGCGTGTGGTCCGTTCGCTTCGTGCTCGATCAGGACGTCGAGCAGTGCCCTCCGGCTCGATCGTCGCGGCGCCGCGGACTCGCGGTTGCACCGCGCGACTCGCAGTTGCACCTCGAGAGGAGCGCTGTCGAGGGCCTTGTGCCGGACCGTCCGGATCCTCGAGGACCACGCGCACGCGACGCCGTGTCCCAACGCGCGGACGGCATACCAGTGACCACTCGGCCACCAGCACATCACTGAGCTGCCGGCTGATGCTCGTGAAGAACGACTCGAGACACCGGTTCGTTGACACCGGTGCGCCCGGGTGGTCGACACTCGCCGTGCGCCGTGCGCCGTGCGCCGTGCGCCGTGCGCCGTGCGCCGTGAGCCGTGAGCCGTGAGCCGTGAGCCGTGAGCCGTGAGCCGTGAGCCGTGGGCCGTGGGCCGTGAGCGCGAGGGGCTTGTGCTCCTGTTGCAGTGTGCGACACGCCCGGGATGTGGGGTGGGTTGGTGGTGGGTGTGGGGGCTGCGTAAAGTAATCCCTCGTCACCCCAAAGGTGCGGCGGAGCGGCTGGAGCG
>NZ_QKTS01000032.1:0-1125 GCF_003234525.1 Curtobacterium sp. MCBD17_021
AGGGACTGCTGCAGGTTTGGTTGACTCCTGACGGGTAGGAGCGTTGGCTCCTGCTGGAAGGATGTGCGCCATGGTGAAGGCGTATCCGGAAGAGTTCCGCCGTGACGTGATCGCGGTGGCCCGGAAGGGTGAGTCGTCGGTGCGGCAGGTCGCGAGGGACTTCGGTGTCTCCGAGTCCTGCCTGGCCCGCTGGTTGCGGCTCGCGCACCGTGACGACGGCATCAGTGTTGGAGCGGCGCCGTCGGCGAAAGCGGTCGAGCAGGCGGAGCTGCGGGACGCGCAGAAACGGATCCGGCTCCTCGAGCAGGAGAACGAGATCCTCCGTCGGGCGACCGCGTATCTGTCGCAGGCGCATCTCCCAAAATGATGTACCCGCTGGTCCTCGAACTCGCCGCCGACCGGATCCCGGTCGCGGTGGCCTGCCGGGTGCTGGGCTTCTCGAAGCAGGCGTTCTATCGGTGGCGTGCCAGTCCGGTAACCGATCGCGACTGGGCGGACGCGCACCTCACCAACGCCGCGATCGACGCGCACCGCGACGACCCGACGTTCGGGTACCGGTTCATCGCCGACGACCTGCATGCAGCCGGCCATCGGGTGTCCGAGCGTCGGGTGTGGCGGTTGTGCTCGCAGCAGCAGCTGTGGTCGTTGCATGCGAAGAAGCGCGGCCTGAATCGCAAGGCCGGGCCGCCGGTGCATGACGACCGGGTTCGACGTGCGTTCACGGCGCCGGACCTCGACAAGCTGTGGTTGACGGACATCACCGAGCATCCGACGGGTGAGGGGAAGCTCTATCTGTGTGCGGTGAAGGACGCCTGTTCGCGTCGGATCGTGGGCTACTCGATCAGCGATCGGATGCGGTCCTCGCTCGCCGTCGCGGCTCTGCATATGGCGGTGGACCGCCGGAACCCGGCCGGGACTGTTGTGCACTCGGACCGGGGCAGCCAGTTCCGGTCGAAGAAGTTCGTCCGCGCGCTCAGCGACGCCGGGCTGCTCGGGTCGATGGGCCGAGTCGGTGCGTGCGCGGACAACGCGGCGATGGAATCGTTTTTCGCGCTCCTGCAGAAGAACGTCCTGAACCGGAAACGTTGGGCAACCCGGGAAGAACTCCGACTCGCGATCATCACC
>NZ_QKTS01000033.1:0-823 GCF_003234525.1 Curtobacterium sp. MCBD17_021
GTTACTTGATCTGGGCGGTGATGGTGGCGGTGCCGACGAGCAGGCCGCGCTTGACGGCGTCCGTCTTGAAGGTCTGGTTCAGCAGGTCCGCGGCGTCCTGGGAGATGTGGACGGTGGTGCCGGTCAGGATCGCGTTGTCGCCCTCGAGCTGGAGGGGCTTGAGGGAGCCGCCGTGCAGCTCGAACAGGAACGCGTTCGGCGCGGCGACCTCACCGTTGACGAGGACGTCACCGTAGAGCTTCGACGAGCCCGGGTTCACGACGAAGTTCTCGAGCGTGACGGTGGTGTCGCCGGCCTTGAGGGTCAGTCCGGAGTCGTCGTGGTTGAGCAGACCCTGGACGTAGGGACGGTAGTCGCCGTCCGGGCTCCAGTAGGTGACCGAGCCGGAGGTGATCGGGAACGACACGGCGCCGTCCTCGAGGGTCGCATCTCCCGAGACACCCGGGGTGAGCTTGAGGGAGGTCAGGGCGTCGGTGAAGCCCTTGTCGAGGGCGACGGAGGTGTCGCCGCCGAGGACCTCGGGGACCGACGCGACCGGGGCGGGGATCTTCGACTCGGAGCTGGAGACGGTGTGCACGACCGGGGTGGACGCGTTCGCGGCGGTCACGCCGAACGCTGCGCCACCGAGGACGAGGGCACCGGTCGTGGCGAGGGTGATCGAGGTCTTGAGGGACTTGCGCATGTCTTCGTTCCTTTGCTTGTCGCGCTCGGCGCGGATCAGGGATGGATGCGCGCCGAACACACCCCGCGAAGGGGTGGAGAACCAGCGATGTGCGGCTGGTGAGCGCTTGCGGGCCGTTCCCGGCTTGTGACAGTGATTCGG
>NZ_QKTS01000004.1:0-214053 GCF_003234525.1 Curtobacterium sp. MCBD17_021
GCCCCCACCTGACTCGCCCCGAGCCTCCCGTCCCCGCCACACGCCCTACAGGAAGCACCATGCAGACCGCAGAGATCCGCCGCCGTTGGCTCCAGTTCTTCGGTGACCGCGGCCACACCGTCGTCCCGTCCGCGTCGCTCGTCTCGGACGACCCGTCGCTGCTGTTCACGGTGGCCGGCATGGTGCCGTTCATCCCGTACCTGACCGGACTCATCCCGGCGCCGTACCCCCGTGCCACGAGCGTGCAGAAGTGCATCCGCACGAACGACATCGAAGAGGTCGGCAAGACCCCGCGGCACGGCACGTTCTTCCAGATGAACGGGAACTTCTCGTTCGGGGACTACTTCAAGGAGCAGGCGATCCAGTACGCCTGGGAGTTCCTGACGAACCCGGAGTCCGACGGCGGGCTCGGCTTCTCGGCGGACGACCTCTGGGTCACCGTCTACGAAGAGGACGACGAGGCGATCGCGTTCTGGAAGCGCCACTCCACGCTGCCCGACGACCGCATCCAGCGCCTCGGCAAGGACACGAACTACTGGTCGACCGGCCAGCCCGGTCCCGCCGGCCCCTGCTCCGAGATCTTCTTCGACCGCGGCCCCGAGTACGGCGTCGACGGCGGTCCTGCGACGGACGACGACCGCTACGTCGAGATCTGGAACCTCGTCTTCATGCAGTACCAGATCGCCGACGTGCGGTCCAAGTACGACTTCGAGATCACCGGCGAGCTGCCGAACAAGAACATCGACACCGGTATGGGGCTCGAGCGCGTCGCCTTCATCAAGCAGGGCGTCGACAACATGTACGAGATCGACCAGGTCCGTCCGGTGCTCGACATGGCCGCAGAGGTCTCCGGACGGCGCTACGGTGCCGACCACGAGGACGACGTCCGGATGCGCATCGTCGCCGACCACGTGCGCTCGGCGCTCATGCTCATCACCGACGGTGTCTCGCCGTCGAACGAAGGCCGCGGCTACATCCTCCGTCGGCTGCTCCGCCGCACGGTGCGTGCGATGCGCCTGCTCGGCGTCGAGGGTGCGACCTTCCCGCAGCTCTTCCCGGCCTCCCGCGACGCCATGCGCGACGCCTACCCGGAGGTCGGCGAGCAGTACGACCGCATCGCCCGCATCGCCTACGCGGAGGAGGAGACCTTCCTCCGCACGCTCGCGCAGGGCACGACGATCCTCGACGTCGCGGTCGACCGCGCCAAGCAGGACGGCCGCCCGGCGATCGGCGGGGACACCGCGTTCCTGCTCCACGACACATTCGGGTTCCCCATCGACCTGACGATGGAGATGGCGGAGGAGGCCGGCGTCCACGTCGACCGCTCCGCCTTCGAGACGCTCATGTCGGAGCAGCGTGCCCGGGCGAAGGCGGACGCGAAGAGCAAGAAGACCGCGCTCGCGGACCTCAGCGTCTACAGTGCCTTCCGCGCTGCGGGTGAGACCGTGTTCCTCGGCTACGACGCCCTCCAGGCCGAGAGCCGCGTGCTCGGCCTCATCGTCGACGGGCGGAGCGTGGACCGCGCGGTCGTCGGCGACATCGCCGAGGTGATCCTGAACGAGACCTCGCTGTACGCCGAGTCCGGTGGGCAGGACGCCGACCAGGGCTCGATCGTCGGCAACGGGTTCGACCTCGAGGTCCTCGACGTCCAGCGTCCGGTCTCCGGCCTGTGGAGCCACACCGTGCAGGTGCGTTCGGGCGAGGTCGGCGTGGGCGACCCCGCCACCACGGTCGTGGACGCCGAGTACCGCCGCGGCGCCACGCAGGCACACTCCGCGACGCACCTCGTGAACGCGGCGCTCCGGGACGTCCTCGGACCGGAGGCGCTCCAGGCCGGGTCGTACAACAAGGCCGGCTACATGCGCCTGGACTTCTCCTGGAGCCAGCCGGTGTCGCTCGAGACCCGCTCCGAGATCGAGGAGGTCGTGAACACGGCGATCCGGTCCGACCTCGAGGTGTCCACGCGCATCCTCCCGATCGACGAGGCGAAGGCGCTCGGCGCGCAGGCGCTGTTCGGCGAGAAGTACGGCGCCGAGGTCCGCATGGTCGACATCGGCGGCCCGTGGTCCCGTGAACTCTGCGGTGGCATCCACGTCGCCTCGAGCGCACAGGTCGGCCTCGTCAACCTCGTCGGAGAGGCGAGCGTCGGATCGACGAACCGCCGCGTCGAGGCGCTCGTCGGACTCGAGGGGTTCCGGGAGCTCGCAGTCGAGCGGACGATCGTCTCGCAGTTGTCGAGCGCGCTCAAGGCACAGCGTGACGACCTCCCGGGACGCGTGCAGACCCTGCTCGAGGACCTCAAGACCGCCCAGAAGCGGATCGCCGAGTTCGAGTCCGCGAACCTGCAGCAGCGGGTCCCGTCGATCGCCCGCACCGCCGAGCGGGTCGGCACCGTCTCGGTCGTGGCGCAGGTGGTCGAGGGGCTGTCGTCCGGTGACGACCTCCGCCCCCTCGCGACCGGTGTCCGGGGCCAGCTCGGTTCCGACGCTGCCGTCGTGGTCCTCGGTGCCGTCGTCGGAGGCAAGCCCGTCGTCATCGTCGCCACGAACGACGCGGCTCGTGCCGCCGGCGTACAGGCCGGTCCGCTCGCCAAGGAGGCCGCCGGCGTGCTCGGCGGCGGCGGTGGCGGCAAGCCGGACCTCGCGCAGGGTGGTGGGACGGATGCCTCGGCACTCCCGGCGGCTCTCCGTGCGGTGACCGACCGCATCGCGGCCTGATCGTGGCGATCCGGTCCGGGCGACGGCTCGGCGTCGACGTCGGTCGCGCCCGGATCGGCGTCGCGGTGTGTGACCGGGACGGTCTGCTCGCGACGCCGGTGGAGACGGTCCGGCGGGACGACTCGTCGGACCTCCGCCGGATCCTGGCGATCGCCGATGAGTACGACGTGCTCGAGGTCGTCGTCGGTCTGCCGCTGTCGATGTCCGGCGCCGAGACCGCGTCGACCGCCGATGCGCGGGACTTCGCGGCCCGCATCGCGGCGCACCGACCGGTCCGGCTCGTGGACGAACGGCTCTCCACCGTCACCGCCCAGCGGGGCCTGCACCAGGCCGGCAAGAACACGAAGAAGTCCCGCGCCGTGATCGACCAAGCGGCCGCTGTTATCATTCTGCAACATGCGCTCGACCACGAGCGCTCATCCGGCGCCCCGCCTGGGGCCGAGCTCCCCTGACCGGCTGCCCTCCCGACGTCGCCACCGCGGCCCGGAGCCGCGTGGAGTTCCCGACCGAGAGACCGAGGACCGTTGGCAGACGATCTGGACTGGAACGCGATCATCGCGACCGGCAACGACGCCGAGCGCGCTGAGCGCGGCGGTACCCCGACGGACGGCACCGGCCAGGGCAGCGCGCAGGCGCCGCTCTCGCGCCGAGCCGCCCGAGCGGCACGAGAACGGCAGGCGGCCGCGGTGCCGGGGAGGGCCGACCTCCCGTCCGAGGACCCGGCAGACGGGCCCGGGAGGCCCGGTCCCCGACCGAGCGTCGGCACCGCTCCGGCAGCCGGTGACGTGGACCCCGACGTGCACGCCCTCCTCGGCGGCACGCTCCACAGCGGTCCCGTCCCCGCTCCCGGCGCCGGGCGTGGCGCCGATGACCACCCCGACCGCGGTGAGCGGGGCCGTGCAGAGGACGGCACCGCGCCGGTCCGCCGCCGCGGCACGTGGCAGGGCGTCGGAACGGCGGATGACGGCCGGACGACCGACCGGACCGGCGCGGACGTGGCCGGTGCCGCTGCCACCGCCGGTGGTGCCGACGGACCCGGTGACGACGACGGTCCCGGCGGGCCGGACGGTGGCCGCGGCGGGGACGACGGTGGCCGACGCCGCGGACGTGGCGGAGCCTCCCGTCCGGCGCGCGGCGAGCGACCGCCGCGCCGCAAGGGCCCGCTCATCGCGGGGATCGTCATCGTCGCGCTCGTCCTCGCCGCGGCCGGGGGTGCGTACGCGTTCGCCGCGCCCAAGGTGCAGGCGCTCGTCAGTGCGTTCTCCGGGTCGCAGGAGACCGACGACTACACCGGTGACGGCACCTCGAAGGTGACCATCACGATCAAGGACGGCGACATCGGCGAGGACGTCGCGGCGACGCTCAAGCGCAGCGGGGTCGTGAAGACCTCGAGCGCGTTCTACGAGCTGCTCCTGGCGTCCCCGGAGATCCAGTTCCAGCCCGGGTCCTACGCGCTGAAGAAGAAGATGAGCTCGAAGGCCGCGCTCTCGGCGTTGCAGGACAAGGCCAACCGCGTCGAGGACCCGTCCATCGTCATCCCGGAGGGCACGGCCCTGCAGGACATCGAGGCGGGCATGGTGTCGAAGGCCGGGTTGAGCAAGGACGAGGTCGCCGCGGCGGCGAAGGACGTCTCGGCGTACGGTCTGCCGCCCGGCGTCACGACCCTCGAGGGCTGGCTGTTCCCCGCCACGTACCCCATCAAGCCCGACTGGACGGCGAAGCAGTACTTCCAGGCCATGGTCGACACGATGAAGGAGCGGCTCGCCAGGGCGGGCGTCGCCGAGGCCGACCAGGAGCGCGTCGTCGTGTTCGCCTCGCTCGTCCAGAAGGAAGCCGGTCTCGCGGCCGACTACCCGAAGGTGGCGCGGGTGTTCCAGAACCGGCTCGACGACGGCATGCGGCTGCAGTCCGACGCCACGGTGGCCTACGGCACGGGGAACACCCACACCGTGACGACGACCGACGCCGAGCGGGCCGACGCGTCGAACGAGTACAACACCTACCAGCACGAGGGCCTGCCGCCGGCGCCGATCTCGAACCCCGGCGAGGTCGCGATCAACGCGGTCGTGAACCAGGCGTCGGGCAACTGGTTGTACTTCGTGACGGTCGACCTCGACAGCGGCGAGACGGTGTTCTCGGACACGTACGACCAGCACCTCGTCGCGGTCGAGCGGTTCCGGGCCTGGTTGCGGGCGCACCCGGAGTACCAGTAACGCAGACAGGACGACGGTCCGTGGCGACTGACGGCCGGGCACCCGCCCGGCCGTCATGCGCACGTCGCACGGCTCCACGCTGTGGGAGGATGACGTCATGCTTCGTTGGTTGACCGCTGGAGAGTCCCACGGACCCGAACTCATCGCCATGATGGAAGGCCTCCCGGCCGGCGTCCCGGTGTCGTACGAGTCCATCCGCGCCGACCTCGCGCGCCGCAAGCTCGGCTACGGTCGTGGTTCGCGCATGAAGTTCGAGCAGGACGAACTGCACCTCTCCGGCGGCGTTCGGCACGGGTTCTCGATGGGGAGCCCGATCGCGATCCGCATCGGCAACACCGAGTGGCCGAAGTGGGTCGAGGTGATGAACCCGGAGCCGGTCGAGCAGACCGATGCCTCGCGTGGCCGTGGCGCCCCGCTGACGCGTCCGCGCCCCGGGCACGCCGACCTCGTCGGCATGCAGAAGTACGGTTTCGACGAGGCCCGACCGATCCTCGAGCGCGCCTCAGCCCGAGAGACCGCCGCCCGCGTCGCGCTCGGCGCCGTGGCGAAGTCCTTCCTCGCGGAACTCGGCATGACCTCGGTGGCGCACACCCTGCAGGTCGGTACGGTCCGGGTGCCCGAGGACGCCGCACTGCCGGTCCCGGCGGACGTCGACCGTCTCGACGACGACCAGCTCCGCTGCTTCGACGCCGACACCTCCGCCCGGATGGTGACCGAGGTGGAGGCCGCCAAGAAGGACGGCGACACGCTCGGCGGCGTCGTCGAGGTCCTGTTCTACGGCGTCCCGCCGGGCGTCGGCTCGCACGTGCAGTGGGACCGTCGACTCGACGCGCGACTCGCGGCGGCGATCATGGGCATCCAGGCGATCAAGGGCGTCGAGGTCGGCGACGGCTTCGCGACCGCTGCTCGTCGCGGGTCCGCCGCACACGACGAACTCCAGCGCGCCGACGGTGAGATCGTCCGCACCACCGACCGGGCCGGCGGCACCGAGGGCGGCATGTCCACCGGGACGGTGCTCCGTGTCCGGGCCGCGATGAAGCCGATCGCCACGGTCCCGCACGCGCTCCAGACCGTCGACGTCGCGACGGGTGAGGACGCCAGCGCGCACCACCAGCGATCTGACGTGTGCGCCGTGCCGGCCTCCGGCGTCGTCGCCGAGGCGATGGTCGCGCTGGTGTTGGCCGACGCCGTCCTCGAGAAGTTCGGCGGCGACAGCGTGGCCGAGACCAAGCGCAACCTCGAGGCCTACCTGGCGGCGATCCCGGAGACGCTCCGGACGCGGCGGACCGGGGCGGCCGTCCACGCGTCGGCCTGGTGACCGCGGCCGTCCTGGCACCCGTGGTCTTGATCGGACCGATGGGCGCGGGGAAGTCCAGTGTCGGCCGACGGGTCGCGAAGGCCCTCGGCGTGCCGTTCACCGACACCGACCGGGTGATCGCGCGTGAGCACGGCCCGATCCCGCAGCTGTTCGCCGAGCGGGGCGAGACCGTGTTCCGCGAGCTCGAGGCCGAGGCGGTCCGAGGCGCGGTCGAGGCTGGCGGTGTCGTCTCCCTCGGCGGGGGAGCGGTCATGCACGCGGCGACGCGCGCGGCGATCGCCGATGCGCGCGTCGTCCTGTTGACCGTCTCGGCCGAGGCGGTCGCACCGCGGATCCTCGGCAGCGACCGTCCGCTCATCGCCTCCGGCGGCATCGCGGCGTGGCAGTCGATCCTCGACGAGCGCGCGCCCACGTACGACCGGCTCGCCGACCTGGTGCTCGACACCTCCCGTCGTCCGATGTCCCGCGTGGCCGACGACGTCGTCGCGTGGGTCCGCCGCAGCGACCCGACCGACCGCCGGACCAGCAGCCCCACCACCTCCGACGAAGGAGCACCGTGACCGAGTCGACCATGCCAGAGGGCACCACCGAGATCCGCGTCGGCGGCGAGGACGGCTACGTCGTCGCGGTCGGCAACGGCCTGCTCGGTGCCGTCCCCGCCGTCCTCGGACCGCGCGTCGCGAAGGTGCTCATCGTGCACGCCCCGACGCTCGGCGCCCGGGCTGAGGACCTGCGCCAGCTGCTCGTCGGTGCCGGGCTCGAGGCGCTCATCGCCGAGGTGCCCGACGCCGAGGCGGCGAAGCGGATCGAGGTCGCGTCGTTCTGCTGGCAGATCATGGGCCAGTCCGACTTCACCCGCACCGACGCGGTCATCGGCCTCGGCGGCGGTGCCGTCACCGACCTGGCGGGCTTCGTCGCCGCGACCTGGCTGCGGGGCGTGCCGTACGTGTCCATGCCGACGACCGTGCTCGGCATGGTCGATGCGAGCGTCGGTGGCAAGACCGGCATCAACACGAACGAGGGCAAGAACCTCGTCGGCGCGTTCTCGGCCCCGCGCGCCGTGGTCGCCGACCTCGACCTGCTCCGGACCCTGCCGCGGAACGAGGTCCTGGCCGGGTTCGCCGAGATCGTCAAGGCCGGCTTCATCGCCGTGCCCGAGATCCTCGACGTCATCGAGGCCGACGTCGACCGTGTGACCGACCCGACGACGCCGGAGTTCCGGCGCGTGGTGGAACTCGCGATCGAGCTCAAGGCACAGGTGGTGTCGGAGGACTTCACCGAGCAGGGCCGCCGCGAGGTCCTCAACTACGGGCACACGCTCGGCCACGCGATCGAGCACGCGGAGCGGTACCAGTGGCGGCACGGCGCGGCCGTCTCGGTCGGCATGGTGTTCGCCGCCGAGCTCGCGCGGTTGACCGGGCACCTGGACGACGCGACCGTCGACCGGCACCGCTCGATCCTGGACGCCCTGTCGCTCCCGACGACCTACCCGCTGGGACGATGGCAGAGCCTCCTCGCCACCATGCGCCGCGACAAGAAGGCGCGCGCCGGCATGCTCCGCTTCGTCATCCTCGACGGCGTCGGCAAGCCGGTGACGCTCGAGGGCCCCGAGGACCACCTGCTCTTCACCGCCTACCAGGAGGTCGGCGCCTGACGTCGGCGGGCAGCCCGGTGTACCCCGGTCGGCTCCAGGCCCACGGAGCAGACTGACGGGGTGCCGAACCCGCCCCGCCTCAGCGACTTCTCCAGCCAGCAGCGCCAGGGACCCGGGGGAGTCCGCAGTCGCGGGCGCCGCTTCGCCGAGGTGCTCGGGATCGCCCGACGTCACGGGCTGCTGCCGTTCCGCCGGCTCGACTTCACGCGGGACCCGGCGACCGCGGACCTCCGCCACGACCAGGCCGACCACCTGCGTCTGGCGCTCGAGGAGGCAGGCGGCGGATTCGTGAAGATGGGCCAGATCCTGTCGACGCGGGACGACCTGCTGCCGGACGAGTGGACGGAGCGCCTCGCCCAGCTGCAGGGGAGCGTCCGTCCGGCCGCAGCCGACGAGGTCGCCGCGCTGCTCGAGGCCGAACTCGGTGCGCCGGTCACCGAGGTGTTCGCCGCCTTCGACCCCGACCCGGTCGCGGCCGCCTCGATCGCGCAGGTGCACCGAGCCCGCCTCGCCGACGGCACCTCGGTGGCTGTCAAGGTGCAGCGGCCGGGCATCGACGCAGCGGTCCGCCGGGACGTCGACATCGCCCTGCGGCTCGTGCGCTTCCTCACCCGGACGTCCGTGCAGGCCCGACAGCTCGGCGTCGTCGAGGTCGCCGAGCAGTACGGCGCCGACCTCGTCCGACAGGTCGACTTCTCCGCCGAGCTGCGGAACCTCGAGTCGCTGCGGGCCGCGCAGGCCCGGAGTGCCCGTCCGGACGAGGTCCGGTTCCCCGAGCCGTACCGGCACCTGTCGAGTCGCCGCGTGCTCGTGATGGAGTTCCTGGAGGGCGACACGCTCAGCGCGATCCGCGCCGAGCGCTCCGCCCGCGACCTCGACGAGCCGATGCGGACGATCCTCCGCGCGTTCCTCCGGCAGGTCGTGTTCGACGGCGTCTACCACGCCGACCTGCACCCGGGGAACGTGCTGGTCCTGCCCGACGGGCGGCCGGCGCTCATCGACTTCGGTTCGGTCGGGAGGCTCGACCCGGGTCTCCGGGACACGGTCCAGGAACTCCTCGCCGCCTACCTGCAGGACGACACCTCGCGCATCGCCGACGCGGTGCTCCGGATGGCGCCGGTGCGGGACCCGGAGGACGAGGCCGACTTCCGTCGGGACCTGGCACGGTTCGTCGCCGAGGAACTCGGCCCGGGTGCGCGGATCGGGGTCGAGACGGTGGACGACGCGGTCGAGGTGTTCGGCCGCTACCGGCTGCGTGCTCCGGCCGACTTCGTGGCGGCCGCTCGCGCGCTGGCGATCTTCGAGGGCACGCTCCGCACGCTCGCACCGTCGTTCGACCTGCTCGAGGAGTCGCGCGGCCTCGCGGCGGAGCAGATCCGGGACCAGCTCCGGCCCGCCGCGGTGCGGACCGTCCTCGTCCGCGAGCTCTTCGGGCTGGTGGCCTCGGCGCGGCGGCTGCCGCGCCGCATCGACAAGATCACCGAGGCGGTCGAGGCGGGGCGGCTGTCGGTGAACGTCCGGCTGCTCAGCGACCGACGCGACCGGCAGGCCGTCTCCGGCATGGTCCGCCGGGTGTTGCTCGTGCTCCTGGGAGCCGGGGCGGGCCTTGTGGCCGTGGTCTACCTGGCCGCGCCGGCCCGACCGACGGCCGTGATCAGCACGCTCGTGGCCGGGGCGTTGCTCGGCGGCACCTGCGTGGTGCTGCTCACGTGGGCTGCCGTCGACGCGTGGTTGGCGCGCCGACGGCAGTAGGCCGGTCCGGTCCGGTCCCGGCACGCCGGGCCCCGTCCGCTACACTCGTCCGGGGCTCCACGAGCCTGGACACCTTCACAACACCATCGAACGGAAGACCCATGGCGAGTACCACTGACATCAAGAACGGCGCCGTTCTCATCATCGACGGGCAGCTCTGGTCGGTCGTCGAGTTCCAGCACGTGAAGCCGGGCAAGGGCGGCGCGTTCGTGCGCACCAAGCTCAAGCAGGTCGTCACCGGCAAGGTCGTCGACCGCACGTTCAACGCCGGCGCGAAGATCGAGACCGCCACGGTGGACCGTCGCGACTTCCAGTACCTCTACGAGGACGGTGACTCGTACGTGTTCATGGACCAGGACACCTACGACCAGGTCAACGTGCCCGCAGCGGTCGTCGGCGACGCGCGCAACTTCCTGCTCGAGTCCGCGCAGGTCACCATCGCGATGAACGAGGGCAACCCGCTCTACGTCGAGCTCCCGACCTCGATCGTCACGACGATCGAGACCGAGCCGGGCCTGCAGGGCGACCGCTCCTCCGGTGGCACGAAGCCGGCGACGATCGTCACGGGCTACCAGATCCAGGTCCCGCTCTTCCTCGAGTCCGGCACCAAGGTCAAGGTCGACACCCGTGACGGCAACTACCTCGGCCGCGTCAACGACTAGGCGTTGACCGTATGAGTGCTCGTTCGAAGGCCCGCAAGCGCGCCCTCGACATGCTGTACGTCGCGGAGGTGCGCGAGCTGCCGATCGCGGACGTCCTCGCGACCGAGACCGTCCGTCACCTCGACCAGCCGGAGCGCGCCTCCAGCTGGGACTACGCGCGGCAGATCGTGACCGGCGTCGACGAGGCCCGGTACGAGATCGACGGCGTCATCTCGGACCACGCGCAGGGCTGGTCGATCGCCCGGATGCCGGTCCTCGACCGCTGCATCCTGCGGATGGGCGTGTGGGAGATCCGGTTCAACCCGGAGGTCCCCGACGCGGTGGCGATCGCGGAGGCCGTCGAGCTCGCGCAGTCGCTCTCCACCGACGACTCGGCGAGCTTCGTGAACGGCGTGCTCGGCGCCGTCGCGGGTGGCCGTGGACCGTCCGGTCGGACTGTCGCGGAGGACCAGGAGTCCCGCTAGGCTCGAACGCAACCAGCATCCTTTGATGCCGTCCAGTGAGGCGGGGGTCGTCCAGAGAGACGAGGAAGGAGGTCGGCGTGGGTACCAGAACGGTCCTGCAGCAATCCGACATCACGCGTGTCTTGACACGCATCGCACACGAGATCCTCGAGGCCAACCACGGCGGCTCGGACCTCGTGCTGCTCGGCATCCCGACGCGCGGAGCCGTCCTCGCCGAACGGCTCGGGCGCATCCTGGCGGACATCGAGCCCGGCTGGGAGTCGGCCGCCGGTGGCATCGGCAGTGAACGGGTCGGCGCCCTCGACGTCACGATGTACCGCGACGACCTGCGCCGTGGCATGGGACGTGCACCGCACCCGACGGTCATCCCGGCGGGCGGCGTCGACGGCAAGGTCGTGGTCCTCGTCGACGACGTCCTGTACTCGGGCCGCACGGTCCGCGCCGCGCTCGACGCCCTGCAGGGCATCGGCCGACCGCGCGCCGTCCGCCTGGCGGTCCTCGTCGACCGCGGTCACCGCGAGCTGCCGATCCGTGCCGACCACGTCGGCAAGAACCTGCCGACGGCGGGGGACGAACGGGTCTCGCTGCACCTGACCGAGACGGACGGCGTCGACGACGTCGTCATCGAACAGGGCGGTGCGGCATGAGGCACCTGCTCTCCACCGCGGACCTGTCGCGCGACGACGCCATCGGGATCCTCGACGTCGCCGAGGAGATGGCCGAGGTGAACACGCGTGAGGTCCGGAAGCTGCCGGCGCTGCGCGGTCGGACGGTCGTCAACCTCTTCTTCGAGGACTCGACCCGCACGCGCATCTCGTTCGAAGCCGCCGCCAAGCGGTTGTCGGCCGACGTCATCAACTTCGCCGCGAAGGGTTCGAGCGTCTCGAAGGGCGAGTCCCTCAAGGACACCGTGCAGACCCTCGACGCGATGGGCATCGACGGCATCGTCATCCGGCACGGTGCCTCCGGCGCGCCCCGAGTGCTCGCCGAGGCCGACTGGATCGACGTGCCGGTCGTCAACGCCGGCGACGGTACACACGAGCACCCGACGCAGGCGCTCCTCGACGCGTTCACGATGCGCCGCCGGCTGCACGGCACGGCGAGCCGCGGGCAGGGCCTCGACGGCGTCCGCGTGCTCATCGTCGGCGACGTCCTGCACAGCCGGGTCGCCCGGAGCAACGCCTGGCTGCTCGGGACCCTCGGCGCACACGTGACCTTCGCCGCCCCGCCGACACTGCTGCCCGCGGTCGACCGCCCGTTCGGCGCCGCCGTGCACCACGACCTCGACGCCGCCCTCGCCGAGGACCCGGACGTCGTGATGACGCTGCGCATCCAGCAGGAGCGGATGAACGACGCCTTCTTCCCGAACCCGCGCGAGTACACCCGACACTTCGGGCTCACGGCCGCGCGCTTCGCCCGGTTGCCCGAGCGCACGCTCGTGATGCACCCGGGGCCGATGAACCGCGGCCTCGAGATCGCCGGTGTCGCCGCCGACGACCCGCGGTCGACCGTGGTCGAACAGGTCGCGAACGGCGTCTCGGTCCGGATGGCCGTGCTCTACCTCGCCCTCACCGGCGACCACCAGAAGGAGACCGTGGCATGACCGCACACCTCATCCGCGGCGCGCAGCTCGTCGACGGCTCGCGTGCCGACATCCGCCTCGAGGGTCCGCTGGTCACCGCCGTCGGTCCCGGTCTCGACGCCGCCGGTGCGACCGTGGTCGACGCGGACGGGCTGCTCGCCCTGCCCGGGCTCGTGGATCTGCACACGCACCTCCGGGAGCCCGGTCACGAGGAGTCCGAGACCGTCCTGTCCGGCTCACGGGCCGCGGCCGCCGGCGGCTTCACGGCCGTGAACGCGATGGCCAACTCGTCGCCGGTCGCCGACACCGCGGGCGTCGTCGAGCAGGTGCAGGCGCTCGGGGACGACGCCGGGTACGTCACGGTCCGTCCGATCGGCGCCGTCTCGCAGGGACTGCAGGGCACGCACCTGTCCGAGATCGGTGCGATGGCGACCTCCCGCGCGAAGGTCCGGGTGTTCTCGGACGACGGCTCGTGCGTCGCCGACCCGCTGCTCATGCGCCGGGCGCTCGAGTACATCAAGGGCTTCGGCGGGGTGCTCGCGCAGCACGCCCAGGAGCCCCGCCTGACCATCGGCGCGCAGATGAACGAGGGCCGGCTGTCGTCGGAGCTCGGCCTGGCGGGGTGGCCAGCGGTGGCCGAGGAGTCGATCATCGCGCGGGACGTCCTGCTCGCCGAGCACGTCGGTGCGCGCCTGCACGTCTGCCACGTCTCGACCGCCGGCAGCGTCGAGGTGATCCGGTGGGCGAAGACCCGTGGCATCGACGTCACCGCCGAGGTCACACCCCACCACCTCCTGCTCACCGAGGACCTCATCGCCGGACACGACGGCGCTCCGGGCTACGACGCCCGGTACAAGGTGAACCCGCCGCTCCGTCGGCGCGAGGACGTCGAGGCACTCCGCGCCGCCCTCGCGGACGGCACGATCGACATCGTCGCGACCGACCACGCCCCGCACCCGGCCGAGGCGAAGCACTGCGAGTGGCCGGCGGCCGCGAACGGCATGGTCGGACTCGAGTCCGCGCTGCGCGTCGTGCACGCCGCCGTGGTCGAGGACGGCCGACTCGACTGGGCCGACGTCGCCCGGGTGCTCTCGAGCGCCCCGGCCCGGATCGGTCAGGTCGAGGGCCACGGCCACGCGATCGCCGAGGGAGCCCCGGCCGAGATCACGCTCTACGACCCCGCCGCAGGCCGCGAGTTCTCGGTGGCCGACCTGCACGGGCAGTCGCAGAACTCGCCGTACCTCGGTGTGCCGCTGCCGGGCCGGGTCGTGGCGACCTTCCACCACGGCATGCCGACGGTGCTCGACGGACAGCTCCTCGACAGCGAGACCGTCGCCGCACGGGCGGCAGCGTCACGGGTGGCGACGGCATGAGCGGTGACGCGGCACGCTGGCTGCTGGGCGGGGTCGTCCTGCTCGCGGTGGCCGCATTGTTCGTCGCGATGGCCCGCACGTGGCGGACGCGCAGCCGACGGCAGGCGGAGGCCGTGCCTCCCGTCCCGGTGCCGGCCGACCGCGGCGCCGCGACCGGTTCGTGGGACGGGTTCACCGTCGCGACGACGCGCGCCGACCAACCGCTCGAACGGATCACGGCCGGCGGGCTCGGGTTCCGCGGACGGGGCGGTGTGACCGTGCACGCGAGCGGCGTCGTGCTGCACCACGCCGGTGCGGACGACCGTTGGATCGCCCGCAGTGCCGTCCGCGGCGCCGACCGGGCCACGTGGGCGATCGACCGCGTGGTCGAGCCCGGCGGACTGGTCCGACTGCGATGGACGGCGACCGGCGCCGCAGCAGCGACGGACCTCGACACCTACTTCCGGTTCCCGGAGGGCGACGCGGAAGCGCTCACCGCCCTGCAGGCACTGGTGACGACGAACGACTCCCCGCAGACCGCGGGCGAAGGGACGAACTGATGACACGCGAACGGGCCGTACTGGTCCTCGAAGACGGCACCCGGTACGACGGCTGGGCCTACGGCGCCCGTGGGCGCACGCTCGGCGAGGTGGTCTTCGCGACCGGCATGACCGGGTACCAGGAGACGCTCACCGACCCCTCCTACGCCGGGCAGATCGTGGTGCAGACCGCACCGCACATCGGCAACACCGGGGTGAACGACGAGGACCCCGAGTCCCGCCGCATCTGGGTGGCCGGGTACGTCGTCCGCGACCCCAGCCGCGTCGTGTCGAACCACCGGGCGAACGCCTCGCTCGACGAGCACCTCGTGCGCGACGGCATCGTCGGGATCTCCGGCATCGACACCCGTGCCCTCACCCGGCGCATCCGGGACGCCGGTGCGATGAAGGGCGGCGTGTTCAGCGGTGCCGACGCCGCCCTCGACGCCGACGAGCAGCTCCGGATCGTCACCGAGCAGTCCGGCATGACGGGCAAGAACCTGTCCGCCGAGGTCTCCACCGCCGAGGAGTACGTCGTCGCGCCGGTCGGTGAGCGCATCGGCACACTGGCCGTCCTCGACCTCGGCGTGAAGGCGTCCACCACCCGGTACCTCTCCGAACGGGGGTTCGAGGTGCACGTGCTGCCCCAGGACGTCACGGTCGAACGGCTCCGCGAGCTCGACCCGGACGCCCTCTTCTACTCGAACGGCCCCGGTGACCCGGCCGCGTCCGACGCGCAGGTGTCCCTGCTGCAGGAGAGCCTCCGCGACGGTCGGCCCTTCTTCGGGATCTGCTTCGGCAACCAGCTCCTCGGCCGCGCGCTCGGTTTCGGCACGTACAAGCTGCCGTTCGGCCACCGCGGCATCAACCAGCCGGTGCTCGACACGACGACGGGCAAGGTCGAGATCACCAGCCAGAACCACGGCTTCGCGGTCGACGCCCCGGTCGGCGAGACCCTCGAGTCGCCGATCGGCTTCGGTCGGGTCGAGGTGTCGCACTACTCGCTCAACGACAACGTGGTGGAGGGCCTCCGCGCGCTCGACATCCCGGCGTTCAGCGTGCAGTACCACCCCGAGGCGGCCGCCGGACCGCACGACAGCATGTACCTCTTCGACCGCTTCCGGGACATGGTGGTCGCCCGTCGGCAGGGGGCGCCGCTCGACGCCGCCACCGCCGACGCCACCACGCCCGCCGCAGACCCGACGAACGGCTCCGACACCACGAAGGAGGGCAACTGATGCCCAAGCGCTCCGACATCAGCTCCGTCCTGGTCATCGGCTCCGGCCCGATCGTCATCGGGCAGGCCGCCGAGTTCGACTACTCCGGCACCCAGGCGTGCCGTGTCCTGCGCGCCGAGGGCGTCCGGGTCATCCTGGTGAACCCGAACCCGGCGACGATCATGACCGACCCGGACTTCGCCGACGCCACCTACATCGAGCCGATCACGAACGCGTCGCTCGAGGAGATCATCCGCATCGAGCAGCCGGACGCGGTCCTCCCGACGCTCGGCGGGCAGACCGCCCTGAACGCGGCGATCGCCCTCGACGAGGCCGGGATCCTCGCCGAGCACGGCGTCGAGCTCATCGGCGCCAAGGTCGACGCGATCCAGCGCGGTGAGGACCGCCAGCTCTTCAAGGAGCTCGTCCTCGAGTCCGGTGCGGACGTGGCCCGCAGCCACATCGCCCACACGCTGGAGGAGGCGAAGGAGTTCGCGAAGGACCTCGGCTACCCGCTGGTCGTCCGCCCGTCCTTCACCATGGGTGGCCTCGGGTCGGGCTTCGCGTACACCGAGGAGGAGCTCGTGCGCTTCGTCGGTGACGGTCTGCAGTCCAGCCCGACGACCGAGGTCCTGCTCGAGGAGTCGATCCTCGGCTGGAAGGAGTACGAGCTCGAACTGATGCGCGACAACGCGGACAACACCGTCGTCATCTGCTCGATCGAGAACGTCGACCCGGTCGGCGTGCACACCGGCGACTCGATCACGGTCGCCCCGGCGCTCACCCTGACCGACCGCGAGTACCAGAACATGCGGAACATCGGCATCGACATCATCCGTCGCGTCGGCGTCGACACCGGCGGCTGCAACATCCAGTTCGCCGTCGACCCGTCGAACGGTCGCGTGATCGTCATCGAGATGAACCCGCGCGTCTCCCGCTCCTCGGCCCTCGCGTCGAAGGCCACGGGCTTCCCGATCGCGAAGATCGCCGCGAAGCTCGCCATCGGGTACCGGCTCGACGAGATCCAGAACGACATCACGCAGGTCACGCCGGCGAGCTTCGAGCCGACGCTCGACTACGTCGTGGTGAAGACCCCGCGCTTCGCGTTCGAGAAGTTCCCGGCCGCCGACGCCACGCTCACCACGACCATGAAGAGCGTCGGCGAGGCGATGGCCATCGGCCGGAACTACGCCACCGCGCTGCAGAAGTCGCTCCGCTCGCTCGAGAAGCGCGGGTCGAGCTTCCACTGGGACGTGCCGGCCGACGAGCTCGACAAGGCCGCCCTGCTCGAGAAGTCGAGCATCCCCACCGACGGCCGCATCGTCACGGTCCAGCAGGCGCTCGTCGCCGGCGCGACCACCGCCGAGGTCTTCGCGGCGACCGGGATCGACCCCTGGTTCATCGACCAGATCGTCCTCATCAACGAGGTCGCGGACGAGGTCCGTGCCGCCGACGCGCTCGACGCCGACACCGTCCGCTGGGCCAAGGAGCACGGCTTCAGCGACGCCCAGATCGCGGCGCTGCGCGGCATCACCGAGCAGGAGGCCCGCGACGCCCGGCACGCGCTCGGCATCCGCCCGGTCTTCAAGACCGTCGACACCTGCGCCGGCGAGTTCCCGGCGCTCACGCCCTACCACTACTCGTCCTACGACACCGAGACCGAGGTCGCCCCGAGCGACCGCAAGAAGGTCGTCATCCTCGGCTCCGGCCCGAACCGCATCGGCCAGGGGGTCGAGTTCGACTACTCCTGCGTGCACGCGTCCTTCGCGCTGAGCGACGCCGGGTTCGAGACGATCATGGTGAACTGCAACCCGGAGACGGTCTCGACCGACTACGACACCTCGGACCGGCTGTACTTCGAGCCGCTCACCACCGAGGACGTCCTCGAGGTCATCGAGGCCGAGCAGGCCTCCGGCGAGGTGGTGGGCGTCGTCGTGCAGCTCGGTGGCCAGACGGCGCTCGGGCTCGCGAAGCCGCTCGAGGCCGCCGGCATCCCGATCCTCGGCACCAGCCCGGACGCGATCGACCTCGCCGAGGAGCGCGGGGCGTTCTCGCGCATCCTCGACGACGCGGGCCTGCTCGCGCCGAAGAACGGGACCGCGCACGACCTGGCCAGCGCCACCGAGGTCGCCGAGGGCATCGGCTACCCGGTGCTCGTCCGCCCGTCGTTCGTGCTCGGCGGTCGCGGCATGGAGATCGTCTACGACTCCGCCGCCCTCGCCGACTACTTCGACCGGATGGCCGACCAGGCGATCATCGGCCCGGAGCTGCCGCTGCTCGTGGACCGGTTCCTGGACGACGCGGTCGAGATCGACATCGACGCCCTCTACGACGGCGAGCGACTCTACGTCGGCGGCATCATGGAGCACATCGAGGAGGCCGGCATCCACTCCGGCGACTCGTCCTGCACCCTGCCCCCGGTCGGCCTCGGCCGCGCCGAGATCCAGGCCGTCGTCGACGCGACCGAGGAGATCGCGCGGGGAGTCGGCGTCCGTGGACTCCTCAACGTGCAGTTCGCCATCGCCGCGGGTGTGCTCTACGTCCTCGAGGCGAACCCGCGCGCCAGCCGGACGGTCCCGTTCGTCTCGAAGGCGCTCGGCATCGCCCTCGCGAAGGCCGCGTCGCGGATCATGACCGGCACGTCGATCGCCGCGCTGGTCGCCGAGGGGATGCTCCCGGAGCGCGACGGCGCGTTCGTGCCGGCGCAGGCCCCGGTCGCCGTCAAGGAGGCCGTGCTCCCGTTCCGCCGCTTCCGCACCACCGAGGGGCAGGTCGTCGACTCCGTGCTCAGCCCGGAGATGCGCTCCACCGGTGAGGTCATGGGCATCGACCGGGACTTCCCGCGGGCCTTCCTCAAGAGCCAGGAGGCCGCGTACGGCGGTCTGCCCACCGGCGGCACGGTCTTCGTGAGCGTCGCCGACACCGACAAGCGCGCCATCGTCCTGCCGGTGCACCGCCTGCAGCAGCTCGGCTTCCGGATCATCGCGACCGAGGGCACCGCCGAGGTGCTCCGCCGCAACGGCATCCTGGTGGGCACCGTCGGCAAGTACAGCCAGGGGCAGGAGAGCGTCGTCGACCTGCTCGCCCGCAACGAGGTCGACATCGTCATCAACACGCCGAGCGGCGCGTCCGGTCGCGCGGACGGGTACGAGATCCGCGCAGCCACCGTGGCGGCCGACAAGCCGCTGTTCACGACGATCTCGCAGCTCGGCGCGGCGGTCGCGGCGATCGAGACGATCGGGACGCCGCACAGCGTCCGGAGCCTGCAGGACTACGCGCTCGAGCGAGCCGGCTGGTGACGTCGGGACGTGACGGAGGCCCGGCTCCCTTCGGCGTGCGGCTCGCCGCCGCCATCGAGTCGCGGTCGGCGCTCTGCGTCGGTGTCGATCCCCACGCCGCCACTCTGGCGGCGTGGGGGCTCGGCCGTGACGAGGCGGGCCTGACCGCGTTCGGCGCGACGCTCGTCGACGCGGCCGCAGGACGGGCGGCGGTGGTGAAACCGCAGATCGCGTTCTTCGAGGCCGCCGGGGTGGCGGGCTTCCGTGCGCTCGGCGCGACGATCCGTCGGGCGCGCGATGCGGGCCTCCTGGTCGTGGCCGACGTCAAGCGCGGCGACATCGGGTCGACCGGGGACGACTACGCCCTCGCCTGGCTGGACCGGGACGGCCCGTTCGCTGCGGATGCGATGACGGTGTCGCCGTACCTCGGCTACGGCTCGCTCGGCGGCACGATCGGTGTCGCCCGCGCGAACGGTGCGGGCGTGTTCGTGCTCGCCGCGACGAGCAACCCGGAGGCGCGCGTGCTGCAGACGGCCGTGCTGGCGGAGGGCCCCCGTGCGGGGCGGACCGTGGCGGCCGGTATCGTCGTGGACGTGGCAGACGAGAACCGGACGACGGCCGACCAGGCCCTGGGTGACGTCGGGCTGGTGCTCGGCGCGACCCTCGACCTCGACGACTTCGGCATCACCGCTGACGAGATCGGCTCCGCGCCGGTCCTCGCACCGGGCTTCGGTGCCCAGGGCGCGCGGATCGAGGACCTCCGCGCGCTGTACGGCAGCCGTGCCGAGCAGGTCCTGGTGAACGAGTCCCGCGGGCTCCTCGGCGACGGGCCGGACGGGGTCGCCGCGCTCGTGGTGGACCGTGCCGACCGGATCGCGGTGGCACTGGGGACGGCCGCGTGAGCGAGCAGCGGGCCGGAGCGCCCGACGCCGGGGACCGCGCGGAGCTGCCGGCACACCGCAACCCGCCCGAGGTGGACCGCGTCGCAGCCGCCAAGGCCGCCGTCGCCGCCCGACGCGCGCGTGCCGCCGTGAAGGCCGCCGTCGCCTCGGGGGACCGGTCGCCACTCGAGGTGGCGCGGTCGGCCTGGTCCGAGGACGCGTCCGTGGTCGAGGCGACCTCGGCCGAACGGTCGCTCCGCGTCCGCGACCTGCTGACGAGCCTGCCCGGCGTCGGACCGGCCCGCGCGGACGCCGTGATGGGAGCGCTGCGGATCGCGCCGTCGAAGCGTCTCGGCGGCCTCGGCAGCCGGCAGCGTACGGAACTCGCGGACTGGCTGGCCGCCCGCGGCCGGAAGCGCGCGGCGTCGAAGCTCGTCGTGCTCGCCGGTCCGACGGCGGTGGGCAAGGGCACCGTGAGCGCGCACATCCGCGAGCAGTACCCCGAGGTGAACCTCAGCGTGTCGGCGACGACGCGCAAGCCCCGACCCGGTGAGGTCGACGGCGTGCACTACTACTTCGTCGACGACGACGAGTTCGACCGGATGATCCGCGACCGGGAGCTGCTGGAGTGGGCGACGGTGCACAACTCGTACCGCTACGGCACCCCGCGTCCGCCGATCGACCGGGCGCTCGACGCGGGCGAGAAGGTCATGCTCGAGATCGACCTGCAGGGCGCCCGCCAGGTGCGGGACGCGATGCCCGAGGCGGTCCTGGTGTTCCTGCTCCCGCCGACGTGGGACGAGCTCGTGCGTCGGCTCATCGGCCGCGGGACCGAGTCCGCCGAGGAACAGGCGCGTCGTCTCGAGACGGCGAAGGTGGAGCTCGCCGCGCAGGACGAGTTCGACGTGCGCATCGTGAACTCGGATGTCAGCACGGCGGCACGTGAGGTCGTAGACTTGTTCACTGCGCCCTGACGGGTGCACCGACGACGAGGAGCAACCCCATGGCCAACCCCCAGGGCATCATCGACCCGCCCATCGACGACCTGCTCAGCAAGGTCGAGTCGAAGTACGCGCTCGTGATCTTCGCCTCGAAGCGCGCACGCCAGATCAACGACTACTACGCCGACCTGCACGAGGGCTCGCTCTTCGACAACGTCGGACCGCTCGTCGACTCGACGATCGACGACAAGCCGCTCTCGGTCGCGCTCCACGAGATCAACGAGGACAAGCTGACCGTCACCAAGCAGCAGCAGCCCTCCGCCTGATCCGGTGACGAGCGCACTCCGTCTGTTCACGTCGGAATCGGTGACCGAGGGCCACCCCGACAAGATCTGCGACCAGATCTCCGATGCGATCCTGGACGCCCTGCTCACGGTCGACCCGCACGCGCGCGTGGCCGTCGAGACGATGGTGACGACCGGACTCGTGCACGTCGCTGGAGAGGTCACCACCTCCGGCTACGTCGAGATCCCGCAGCTGGTCCGCGACGTCATCACCGGGATCGGGTACGACTCGTCCGACGTGAGCTTCGACGGCCGCACCTGCGGCGTCGAGATCTCGATCGGCGCGCAGTCGCCGGACATCGCCCAGGGCGTCGACGAGTCGCTCGACTCGCGCTCGGGTGCCGGCGTGGACCCGCTCGACCGCCAGGGTGCCGGTGACCAGGGCATCATGTTCGGCTTCGCGACGAACGAGACGCCCGAGTACATGCCGGTCGCCATCTGGCTCGCCCACCGCCTGGCCGAGAAGCTCGCCGCGGTGCGCAAGTCCGGTGAGCTCACGTACCTGCGCCCGGACGGCAAGACGCAGGTCACCGTCGGGTACGACGGCGTCACGCCGAAGACCGTCGAGACCGTGGTCCTGTCGACGCAGCACGCGCCGAGCGTCACGCTCGCGCAGCTGACCGCCGACATCACCGAGCACGTGATCCGTCCGGTCCTCGACCTCGTCGACCTGGACTCGTCGCACGTCGACGTCATCGTGAACCCGACCGGTCGGTTCGAGATCGGCGGGCCGCAGGGCGACGCCGGCCTCACCGGGCGCAAGGTCATCGTCGACACCTACGGCGGGGCCTCCCGGCACGGCGGCGGCGCGTTCAGCGGCAAGGACCCCTCGAAGGTCGACCGCTCGGCGGCGTACGCGCTGCGTTGGGTCGCGAAGAACGCGGTCGCGGCGGGGCTCGCCGACCGGCTGGAGGTCCAGGTCGCCTACGCGATCGGCCGCGCCGCCCCCGTGGGGCTGTACGTCGAGTCCTTCGGCACCGGCCACGTCGACGACGCGACGATCGAGGCCGCGATCCGCCAGGTGTTCGACCTGCGCCCGGCCGCGATCATCCGCGACCTCGACCTGCTGACCCCGAAGTACGCGCAGACCGCGACCTACGGTCACTTCGGTCGGGAGCTGCCGGGCTTCACCTGGGAGCAGCTGGACCGCGTCGAGGAGCTCCGCACCGCCGCAGGACTCGTCCCCGCCTCCGCCTGAGGCCCTCGTGGCCACCGTCGCGCGTGTCGTCCTCGACTCGCCGCTCCCGCAGCTCGACCGCCTGTTCGACTACCGGGTTCCGGCCGAGTTCGAGGACGACTGCGTGCCGGGCGTGCGCGTGAAGGTGCCCCTCCGATCCGGTGCCCGGATGACCGACGCCTACGTCGTCGAGGTCGTGCCGGACGACGCCCTGTCGCCCGAGAACGACTTCCCGGGTGAGCTGAGCGCCATCGAGGAACTCGTCAGTCCGGTTCCCGTGCTCGCGCCCGAGGTCTGGCGGCTCGCCCGGGCGGTGGCAGACCGTGCCGCCGGGGTCGCGAGCGACGTGCTGCGGCTCGCCGTGCCGACCCGACAGGTGCGCCCCGAGAAGGCATGGCTGGCCCGGGACCCGGAGCACGTGCCCCCGCCGGTACCCGCCACGGCCGTCACGGGCTACGTCGACGGTGCGCTCGAGGCCGTAATCGACACGGGTGGCCGTGCGGCGGTCAGCGCGATCCCGCACCCGGTGTTCCTCCTCCCGACGGCCGCGGCACCGGCACCGGGCGCCGAGGACGACGCCCCTGCCGACATCGACGACGACGGCGACGGCGACGGCGACGGCAGCGCTGTCAGCGCCGCCGGTACGTCCGGGGCCGGCGACGAGACCGAGGTCCACGACGGCACCGCGGGCGTCGCCGCGCCCCGGTCGGACGCTGCCCGCGGTCCCGAGCCCACCGCCGGGGAGCGCTCCTCGGGTGTCTGGGTGCCGGGATGGGCCGCGACCCTGGCCCAGGCCGCGGCACACACCCTGGCAGGCGAGCGTTCCGCCGTCATCGCCGTGCCGGACTTCCGCGACGTCGCCGACCTCGAACGTGCCCTGCACGTGCTCGTGCCGGCCGAGCGGGTCGTCCGGTTCGACGCGAAGCAGACGAACGGGCAGCGGGCGCGAGCGTTGCTCACCGCCCGCACGCACCCGGTGGTCGCGATCGGCAGCCGGGCCGCCGTGTACGCCCCGGCGTCCGGACTCGGGCTCATCGCGCTGTGGGACGACGGCGACCCGTCCTTCGCCGAGCAGCGCGCGCCGTACGTGCACACCCGCGATGTCGCCCTGGTGCGGACCGCGCAGTCGGGTGCCGCGCTGCTCATGCTCTCGCACGCGCGGAGCACCGACGTGCAGCGGCTGGTCGAACTCGGCTGGTTGCAGGAGGTCGCGCCGCATCGGGCCCGCGTGCCGAAGGTGGTCCCGACCGCACACCAGACCAACGCCGACGGCTACGCCGCGCAGGCCCGGATCCCGAGCAGCGCATGGCGTGCGGCACGCGAGGCCAGCCGGGCGGGCCCGGTCCTGGTGCAGGTGTCGAACCCGGGCTTCGGCACGGGGCTGGTGTGCGCCGAGTGTGGGGAGCGGGCGCACTGTCGCGTCTGCGGTGGTCCGCTCGGCAGTCCGCACGCGGGTGCCACCCCGCAGTGCCGGTTCTGCGGGGCCCTGGCCGCCGGGTACCGCTGCCCGACATGCGGCAACGGAAAGCTCAAGCCCGTCGGGCAGGGCGCCCAGCGGACCGCTGACGAACTGGGCCGCGCGTTCCCGAACACCCGGATCGTGGTGGCGGACGGGTCCCGCCCGATCGACGAGGTGCCGGCGCGCCCCGCGGTCGTCGTCGCGACCCGCGGTGCCGAGCCGGACGTCGCCGGCGGCTACGCGTGCGTGCTGCTCCTCGACGGCGAGCGCATGCTCGCCCGCGAAGGGCTGCGCGTGCAGGAGGACGTCCTCCGGGTCTGGGCGAACGCCGCGGCGAAGGGCGCCGCGGGGGCTCCGGTCTACCTGGTCGGCATCGGTGGGAAGCTCGCGAACGCGATGGCGCTCTGGCGGCTCGACCTGCCCGCGCACGACGAACTGGCCGACCGCCGGGAGCTGTTCTTCCCGCCGGCGGTCCGGGTCGCCACCCTCACCGGCACGGACGAGGCCGTGACCGGCGCGGTCGAGGCCCTCGGCGACGCCCCGGTCGGCCCGGTCCTCGGTCCGGTGCCGGTGGAGGACCCGACGCCGGGCACCGTCCGCGCCATCGTGCGGTTCCCCTACGGCCACGGTGCCGAGGTCGCTGCGACGCTCAAGGCCGAGGTGATCCGGCGCTCGTCGACCCGTCGGGTGATGGCGGGTGGCAACAAGCGCCGGGCAGCGCCGGCGCTCCGCGTCCGCATGGACGACGCCGAACCGTTCTCCGAGGTCTGACGCGCGCAGACGAGCGCGATGGGGCCGGCGGACACACGGGAGGCCCGTGGCGTTCCCGCCACGGGCCTCCCGTCCAGCCGCCGACCACGAGGTCGGCGATCCGGTCGCTACGCGCGCACCGGAGCGCGACGACCGCGCGACAGCACGACGCCGAGCGCGACCATGCCGATCGCGAGCACGAGGTGCAGCCAGTTGTCGGCCGAGTTGAGCGGCACGAAGTTCGCGGCGCTGTCGCTGCCCGCGGTGAAGAGGCCGTAGATCCAGAGGACGAAGTAGATCACGCCGCCGACCACGAGGTAGAGGCGGGAGCCGCTCGCGCGACGGGCCGCGAGGATCCCGACGACGCCGAACAGGAGGTGGACGATGTTGTGCAGCACCGACACCTGGAAGATGCCGAGCAGCATCCCCATGGAGTCGTTGCCGGCGCCGCCCAGGTCACCGGTGGTGAGACCGGGGATGAAGCCGGCGATGCCGACGACCAGGAAGACGATGCCGACGACGAGGGCGCCCTTCTGCACGGGCGTCTCGGCGAAGCTGGTGGGTGCGGGGGTGGACAGTCGGTCTGACATGGCTCGTTCCTTTCAGGGAATTGCCTGTGAAGGTACCCGTCCGGGGCCCCGGACGTTCGCGGTCTCCGCGCCGAACGGACGACGGCACGACACCGACGACAGGAGGACGGCGGCTCGGAGGGCGACCGCCGGTGCTGCCGTCCTCCGTGACGACCGGGTCGTCAGCGCGGCTGCGCCGGGTTCGTCGGGTCGCCGTGCGACGGCGGGTTGATCGTCGGCCCGGCGGTCGCCGGGCTGACGGCGGGGGAGCCGGAGCCGCCCTGCTGGACCTCCGGCAGGTGGTCGGGGACGCTGCCGGTCGGTTCCGCCCCGGCTTCGAGCGCGGCGATCCTCGCGGTCAGGACCTCCACGACGGGCAACCGGTCGCCGTGCGCGTGCTCGTGCTCGAGCAGGGTCTGCAGCTGGCTCCGGTCGAGCGGCCGCACGTGTTCGGCGAGGTTGCCGAGCGGCAGGTGGTCGAAGTCCGGCAGGGGGAGTGCATCGGTGGTCATGGTGCTCCTTCCGTCGAGGTGACCGTGACCGTAGGCACGGTGGCCTCAGCGTCCGTCCAGGAGCCGCGCCGTGGGAGACTGGAGCCCATGCGTCTCGTCGTCGCCGGCAGCCCCGCTGCTGCGGTCCCCACCCTCCGCCGCCTCGCGGCGTCCGACCACGAGATCGCGGCGGTCCTGACCCGTCCGCCGACGCCGCAGGGCCGGAAGCGCGTGCTGACACCCACCCCGGTCGCGCAGGTCGCCGCCGAGCTCGGGCTCCCGGTGATCGAGGCCGCTCGTGTCGACGACGCGGTCACGGCTCGCATCGCGGACCTCGGCGTCGACCTCGGCGTGATCGTCGCCTACGGCGCACTGCTCCGTCGGCCGGCCCTCGACGCGCCCAGACTCGGTTGGGTGAACCTGCACTTCTCCGACCTGCCCGCCCTCCGCGGTGCCGCTCCGGTGCAGCGCGCAGTGATGGCCGGTGCGACGACCACGGCCGCCACGGTGTTCCAGCTCGTCGAGGCCCTGGACGCCGGTCCCGTGTTCACCTCCGAGCCCTTCGCCATCGACCCGGCGGCGACCTCCGGCGACGTGCTCGCCGCGATGGCCGAGAGCGGCGCCGGACTCGTCGCACGGGTCGTCGACGACATCGCCGCCGGCACCGCGGTCGCCACCGAACAGGTCGGCGAGCCGACCACCGCGCCGAAGTTGACGCTCGAGGACGGCCGCGTCGACTTCGCCGCACCGGCCGCGGCCGTGCACGCGCGCCTCCGGGGCGTCACCCCGGAACCGGGAGCGTTCACACACCTCGGCGACACGCGGGTCAAGCTGCTGCGGGCCGAGCGGTCCCGACCGGGAGGCCCGGGGGACGACGCCCCGGCCCTCGCGCCCGGTGCGCTCCGGCTCGACGGCGGCACGCTCCTGGTGGGGACGGCGGACGAGCCGCTGGTCCTCCGCGAGGTGCAGCCGGCCGGCAAGAAGGCGATGGACGCCGCGGCCTGGGCCCGAGGGCTCGGACCGCTCGACGGGAAGGTGCTCGCATGAGCGCGGAACAGCCACGGTCTCGGGGCCAGCAGGGCGATGGCGGCGGTCGCACCGGCGGTCGGCGTGACGCCGGCCGACGGGACTCCGGCCAGCGCAGCGGCGGACCGGGCGGCGGCGGACGTCGCGCCGGTGGCCGCCCGCAGGCACCGCGCCAGGTGAGTGCCCGACGGGTCGCGTTCGACGTGCTCCGCGCCGTGCAGGTCGACGACGCCTACGCCAACCTCCTCCTGCCCACGCGCATCCGCCGCGCGGGGCTCAGCGCCCGCGACGCCGGCTTCGCGACCGAGCTGACCTACGGCACCATCCGGATGATCGGGCGGTACGACGCGGTCGTCGCGGTCGCCTCCGGACGGCGCGCGGACCTCATCGAGGCCGACGTGCTCGACGTGATGCGCCTCGGCGTCCACCAGCTGCTCGCGATGCGGACGCCCACCCACGCGGCGGTGTCCGCCACGGTCGAACTCGCGCGCGAGGTCGGCGTCGCCCGTGCCACCGGTTTCGTCAACGCCGTGATGCGGAAGGTCGCGGCGAAGACCCCGGAGGAGTGGGACGGCCTGGTCACGGCCGGGCTCGGCGGAGACGCCCTCCTGGCGACGCGCTGGTCGCACCCGGTGTGGGTCGTGTCCGCGCTCCGGGACGCCCTCGCCGCGGAGCGCTCCCGCGACGAACTCGTGGCGCTCCTCGCGGCCGACGACGAGGCACCCCGCGTGCAGCTCGCCGCGCTGCCCGGGCTCGCCACCGAGGACGACGTGGCGGCGGCGACCGCGCGGACGACGTCCGACGACCCGTCGGGTGCGGACGGGCCTCCCGGCGCGGAGGACGCGACCGCGGACGGCACCGACCCCGCGGACGGCACCGACCCTGCGGACGGTGCCGAGCCCACCGTCGGCTCCACCTCCGTCGCCGGCGACGACCTGCCCGTCTCACCGATCGGCATCCGTGGGGTCACCGGTGACCCGGCGCGCGTCCCCGGCGTCGCCGCCGGCCGGCTCCGCGTGCAGGACGAGGGCTCGCAGCTCGCCGCCCTCGCGCTCTCCCGCTCATCGGACGTCCGACCGGGTGAGCGGTGGCTCGACCTCTGCGCCGGTCCGGGCGGCAAGGCGGCGCTCCTCGCGGCCGAGGCCGCGCAGGCCGGTGCGACCCTCGTCGCGAACGAGCTCGTCCCGGCCCGGGTGGGGCTCGTCCGGGAGGCCCTCCGCGACTTCCGCGACACCGTCACGGTGGTCGAAGGCGACGGCCGCCGGTACGGCCAGGACGGCTCCGGCGTCACGTTCGACCGCATCCTCCTCGACGCCCCGTGCACAGGACTCGGCGCCCTCCGTCGTCGTCCCGAGGCGCGTTGGCGGAAGCAGCCCGAGGACGTCGCCGAACTCGCCGCCCTGCAGGAGGAACTGCTCGAGGCCGCGGTCCGCGTCCTCGCCCCGGGCGGCACCCTGGCGTACGTGACGTGTTCCCCGCACCTGGCGGAGACGCGCGGCCAGGTCGACGCCCTGATGCGTCGACACGGCCACGAACTCGAGCAGCTCGACACGGCGTCCGTGGTCCGGTCGGTGGCCGCACGGGACCCGCAGGTCGCCGACGGCCGGACGGTGCAGCTGTGGCCGCACCGCATCGGCACCGACGCGATGTTCATCGCACTCGTCCGCCGAACGGCGTGAACCGCGGCCGGTAGGCTCGACGGGTGACGATCCGCATCTCGCCGAGCATCCTGTCCGCCGACTTCGCGAACCTCGAGCGCGAACTGCAGCGCATCGGGACCGCCGACATGGTGCACGTCGACGTCATGGACAACCACTTCGTCCCGAACCTGACCCTCGGCCTGCCGATCGTGCAGCGCCTGCAGCAGGTCTCGCCGGTGCCGCTCGACGTCCACCTGATGATCACCGATGCCGACACCGAGGCCCCGAAGTACGCGGAGACCGGGGCGTCCAGCGTGACGTTCCACTTCGAGGCCGCGACCGACCCGGTGGCCACCGCGGCCGCGATCCGGTCGAACGGGGCCCGCGCGGCCGTCGCCGTGAAGCCCGGCACGCCGATCACGCAGGTCCTGCACCACCTCGACGCCTACGACATGATCCTGCTCATGACCGTCGAGCCCGGGTTCGGCGGCCAGGCGTTCATGTCCGAGGTGATGCCGAAGCTCGCCGACGCCCGGGGCGCGGTCGACGCCTCCGGGCTCGACGTCTGGCTCGAGGTGGACGGCGGCATCGCGGTCGACACCGTGCCCGAGGCCGTCCGGAGCGGTGCCGACACCCTGGTGGCCGGGTCCGCGGTCTACGGCGGGGAACCGGCAGCACGGATCGCCGATCTCCGTTCGGCGGCGCAGCGTGCCCTCGCGGACCGGTAACCTGAGAGCGTGAAGACGTTCGACGACCTGTTCGCGGAACTGACCGAGAAGGCGCGGACGCGCCCGGACGGCTCCGGCACCGTCGCCGAACTGGATGCCGGCGTGCACCAGATCGGCAAGAAGATCGTGGAAGAGGCCGCCGAGGTCTGGATGGCGGCCGAGTACGAGGGCGACGAGCGCACCTCGGAGGAGATCTCGCAGCTCCTGTACCACCTGCAGGTGCTCATGATCGCGAAGGGCCTCACCCCGGCGGACATCTGGCGACATCTGTAGGGAGCGCTGGTCCAGCGCGTCGCAGACCCACTGACCCTCCTCCAGGAAGCAGACCTGATGCTCCGCATCGCCGTGCCCAACAAGGGCTCCCTGTCCGAGACCGCCTCCGAGATGCTGCGGGAGGCCGGGTACGCCGGTCGCCGTGACCCGAAGGCGCTGCACCTGCTCGACGAGCGCAACGGGGTGGAGTTCTTCTTCCTCCGGCCGCGCGACATCGCCACCTACGTCGGCTCCGGCGCGCTCGACGTCGGGATCACCGGCCGCGACCTGCTGCTCGACTCCGGGTCGGCCGCGCACGAGGTCGACGCGCTCGGGTTCGCCGACTCGACGTTCCGCTTCGCCGGCACCCCCGGCCGCTACGCCAGCCTGCAGGACCTCGAGGGCGTCCGGGTCGCGACCAGCTACCCCGGCCTGGTCGGGGAGTTCCTCGCGCAGCACGGCGTCTCCGCCACGCTCGTGAAGCTCGACGGCGCGGTCGAGAGCGCGGTCCGGCTTGGTGTCGCGGACGCCGTCGCGGACGTGGTGTCGACCGGCAGCACCCTCCGCGCCGCGGGACTCGAGATCTTCGGCCCGGTCATCCTCGAGTCGACCGCGCTCCTCATCACCACCGACGAGACGATCGCCGGGATCGACGTGCTCCGTCGTCGCCTGCAGGGCGTCCTCGTCGCCCGCGGGTACGTCATGCTCGACTACGACATCCCGTCCGCGCTGCTCGAACAGGCGACGGCGATCGCCTCGGGCATCGAGTCGCCGACCGTCTCACCGCTGCACGACCGCGACTGGTCCGCCGTCCGCGTGATGATCCCGCGCGAGGACGCGAACCTCATCATGGACGCGCTCTACGACCTCGGCGCGCGGGCCATCCTCGTCAGCCCGATCCACGCCGCACGCCTGTGACCGACGCGCCCGTCGCGACCGCCCTCGGCGGCGTGTCCGTCCGTGTCATCCCGTGCCTCGACGTCTCCGGCGGCCGCGTCGTCAAGGGCGTCAACTTCCTCGACCTGCAGGACGCCGGCGACCCGGTCGAACTCGCCGCCCGGTACTACGAGCAGGGCGCCGACGAGTTGACCTTCCTCGACGTCGGCGCCACGGTCGAGAACCGGGCGACGATGTGGGACACCGTGACCCGCACCGCCGAGCAGGTCTTCATCCCGCTCACCGTCGGGGGCGGGGTCCGGAGCGTCGACGACGTCTCGCGCCTGCAGCAGTGCGGTGCCGACAAGATCGGCGTCAACAGCGCCGCCATCGCCCGCCCGGAACTCGTCACCGAGATCGCCGACCGGTTCGGTTCGCAGGCGGTCGTGCTGTCGCTCGACGTGAAGCGGTCGCCCAGGACGGCGTCCGGCTTCGTCGTCACCACGCACGGTGGACGCACCGAGACCGACATCGACGCGATCGCCTGGGCGCGGGACGCGGTCGAGCGCGGCGCGGGGGAGCTGCTCGTCAACTCCATCGATGCGGACGGCACGAAGAACGGGTTCGACCTCGAGCTCGTCACCGCGGTCCGCGCGGTGTCCTCGGTACCCGTGATCGCCTCGGGAGGCGCGGGCCGTGTCGAGCACTTCGCCCCGGCCATCGACGCGGGAGCCGACGCCGTCCTCGCGGCGAGCGTGTTCCACCGCGGCGAGATGACCGTCGGCGACGTCAAGGACGCGCTGCGCGCCACCAATCACGTCGTCCGCTGAGCCGACGCGACCGAGCGGGGCGGGCCTCCCGGCCGCACGGGCGACGGACGGGCGGTGCGCCGGATGCGCACCGCGCCGGGCCGTAGGCTGGTGGTCTCATGACCGACAGCACCAGCACCAGCACCGAAGCGGTCCTCGACCGCGCGCGCTTCGGTGCGGACGGACTGCTCCCCGCCATCGTGCAGGAGGAATCGTCGAAGGACGTCCTCATGCTCGGCTACATGGACCGGGAGGCCCTCCGCCGCACCCTGACCGAGGGCCGGGTGACCTTCTGGTCGCGGTCCCGGCGCGAGTACTGGCGCAAGGGCGACACGTCGGGACACGCGCAGTACGTGCGGGGCGCCGCCCTCGACTGCGACGACGACACGCTGCTCGTCACGGTGCACCAGGTGGGGGCCGCCTGCCACACCGGCGCGCACCGGTGCTTCGACGTGGACCCGCTCGACCCGGTGACCGCCTCGGCGCCGGAGGACCCGGCCGACCCGGCCTCGGGAGCGGACCGGTGAGCGACGCGCCCCGCACCACCGTCCGCGCCGACTTCGACGACCGGATCGGCGCCGGTCACCGGGTGCTCCCCGTCGTCCGCGCGCTCTTCGCGGACAGCGAGACGCCCGTCGGTGTCTACCGCAAGCTCGCGGACGGACGAGCCGGGTCGTTCCTGCTCGAGTCCGCCGGGCAGGGCGGGCTGTGGTCGCGCTGGTCCTTCGTCGGTGTCCGCAGCTTCGGTGTCCTGACGCAGGAGGGTGACCGGGCGGCGTGGATCGACACCGGGCTGTCGGTCGAGCGTGCCGTCGGGTCGCTCGAGGGCGCTCCGCTCGACGTCCTCGCCCGCCTGCACGAACGGTGGGCCACACCCCGCGTGCCGGGCACCCCGCCGCTCGTCGGCGGCACCGTCGGGTTCATCGGCTGGGAGGCAGTCCGGCAGCTCGAGCACCTCCCCGCCGCGCCGCCGGCCGACTTCGAGGTGCCGGGGCAGGCGCTGTCCTTCGTCTCCGAGCTCGCCGCGCTCGACCACCGCACCGGGCTGGTGCTCCTCGTCGCGAGCGTGCTCAACGACGGCACCGACGACGCCGACACGCTCTGGACGGACGCCCAGGCCCGGCTCGACCGGATGCAGGCCGACCTCGTGCAGCCGAGCATCGCCACGGTCGCCGAGGCGTTCGACATCGCCGAGCCGACGGCCCGCTCCCGCTCGACGCCGGAGGAGTACGCCGCGGCGATCGAGCGCTCGAAGCGGTACATCCGCGACGGCGACGTCTTCCAGGTCGTCATCTCGCAGCGGTTCGACCACGACGTGACGGCGGACCCGCTCGACGTGTACCGGGTCCTGCGGACGCTCAACCCGAGCCCGTACATGTACTTCCTGTCCCTCGAGGGCACGGACGGCGGCGCCTTCTGGATCGTCGGTGCCTCGCCCGAGGCCCTGGTCAAGGTGCAGGACGGCCGGGCGATGACGCACCCGATCGCCGGGTCCCGTCCTCGTGGCGCCACCACGGAGGAGGACGTACGACTCGGCGAGGAACTCCTGCAGGACCCGAAGGAACGGGCCGAGCACCTCATGCTCGTCGACCTGGCACGCAACGACCTCCAGAAGGTGTGCGAGCCGGGCACCGTCGCGGTGACCGAGTTCATGACGGTCGAGCGGTTCAGCCACATCATGCACCTGGTGTCGAGCGTCGAGGGCGCCGTCCGCCCGGGAGCATCGGCGATCGACGTGTTCCGCGCGACCTTCCCGGCCGGCACGCTGTCGGGCGCCCCGAAGCCGCGGGCGCTGCAGATCATCGACGAGTTGGAACCCGCGAAGCGCGGGGCCTACGCGGGCGTGGTCGGGTACTTCGACTTCGCCGGGGACGCCGACGTCGCGATCGCGATCCGTACCGCGCTGATCAAGGACGGCGTCGCCCGGGTCCAGGCCGGCGCCGGACTCGTCGCGGACTCCGACCCGACGAGCGAGCACCTCGAGTCCGTCAACAAGGCGGCGGCACCGCTCCGAGCCGTCGCGACCGCGAACCGGATGACCGGGGTCGCACGGTGAAGCGCTCCCGCCCGCTCGTCGTCGTCATCGGGCTCGCCGTCGCGGGCCTCGTGATGCTCGCGTGGACGCAGACCTGGTTCACCGTGCACCTCGACCACAGCGCGGCGGTCGTGAAGACCGTCGACGCCGACGGGGCGACCGTCGTGCCGCAGTACACCGCGGTCGCGATCGCCAGCCTCGCGCTCTTCCTCGCCCTGACCATCGCCGGCCGGGTCGTCCGTGTCGTGCTCGCGGTCGTGCAGGTCCTGCTCGGCGTGGCGGTCGTGGTGACCGGCGCCGCCGCGCTCTCCGACCCGGTCGCCGCCGCGCGGAGCGCCGTCGGCTCGGTCGCCGGCGTGAGCGACATCGGCGCCGTCCGCCAGGTCGTCACGAGCGTCGACGTCAGCGTCTGGCCCGTGGTCGGGATCATCGGCGGCGTGCTCGCGGCGCTGCTCGGTGTGGCGGTCCTGTTCCTGCAGCGGTCGTGGCCCGGGCCGAGCCGCAGGTACGGTGACGCCGCCACGCCCGGCAGCGCGTCCGCCACCGACGTGACCGCGACGCACCCGGACGGCGGCCCGACACCCGTCGGCACCGGAGCGCGGACGCCCGTCGTCCGCGACGCCGTCGTCGACTGGGACGACCTCAGTGCCGGTGTCGACCCGACCGCCGCGGACGTCGTCGACGGGCGGGCCCGGACCACGGACGCGGTAGGATCGTCGGAGCGCCGTCCGACCGGCGACGCCATCGACCACGAGGAGCACCGTGAGCAACACTGAGCCCGCAGAACTCGGCGAAGGCCACTCGCCGGCGGCCTGGACGGCCGTCGTCATCATGCTGATCGGCTTCGCCGCCGGGACGCTCTTCTTCTGGTTCGACATGGCTTGGGGTGTGTGGGCGTCCGCCGCCGTCGTGGTGATCGGCCTCGTCGTGGGTGCCGTCATGGGCAAGGCCGGCTACGGCGTCAACGGCCCGAAGTTCGTCCCCAAGCACCACGGCGAGTGAGCGCGTGACCGCTGCGTCCGTCCCGAACCTGCTCGAGAGCCTGGTGGCCGGCGCGCTCGAGGACGCCGCGGCCCGCCGTCTGGACCGGCCGTACGCAGACGTCGAACGCGACCTCGACCGGGTCGCGTCGCCGCTCGACGCACTGGAGTTCCTCGCACCGGGGGACCGCGTCAAGGTCCTCGCCGAGGTCAAGCGTGCGAGCCCGTCCCGTGGGTCGATGGCACCCATCGAGGACCCGGCCTCCCTGGCGGCCGACTACGAGCGCGGCGGCGCCTCGGCGATCAGCGTCCTGACCGAGGGCCGGAAGTTCCTCGGCTCGCTCGCCGACCTCGAAGCGGTCAAGGCCCGGGTCTCCGTGCCCGTGCTGCGCAAGGACTTCATCGCCGACCCGTACCAGGTGGTCGAAGCGCGCGCGGCGGGTGCGGACGTCGTCCTGCTCATCGTCGCGGCGCTCGACCAGCCGACGCTCGTCGAGCTCCACGGTCTCGCCGAGGAGCTCGGCATGCGCGTGCTGGTCGAGGCGCACTCGGCGGACGAGGTCTCGCGCGGGCTCGACGCCGGCGCCCGGATCCTCGGCGTGAACGCCCGTGACCTCACCGACTTCTCGCTCGACCGTGACCTCTTCGGCTCCCTCGCCGAGCGCATCCCCGACGGGGTCGTGCGCGTCGCCGAGTCCGCCGTCAAGACCCCTGCCGACGTCGCCCACTACCGGTCCGCCGGGGCAGACGTCGTCCTCGTCGGGGAAGCGCTCGTCACCGGCGCCGACCCCGCCGCCACGCTCGCGTCGTTCATCGACGGCTGACCACCCGTCCGGCCCTGGGCCGGGCACCTCCCGGGAGCACCACCGTGACCTCACTCCGTGACCTGCAAGGCCCGTACTTCGGCGACTTCGGGGGCCGGTTCGTCCCCGAGTCGCTCGTCCTGGCACTCGACGAGCTCGAGTCCGCCTTCCGGGAGGCCTGGGCCGACCAGTCCTTCCGCGACGAGCTCGACACGCTCCACCGTGAGTACACCGGGCGGCCGTCGATCATCACCGAGGTGCCGCGCTTCGCCAAGCACGCCGGCGGTGCCCGGGTCATCCTCAAGCGCGAGGACCTGAACCACACCGGCTCGCACAAGATCAACAACGTGCTCGGGCAGGCGCTCGTCGCCCGTCGCCTCGGCAAGACCCGCCTCATCGCGGAGACCGGGGCGGGGCAGCACGGTGTCGCCACCGCGACGGCCGCGGCGCTGTTCGGCATGGACTGCGTGGTCTACATGGGCGCGGTCGACACGGAGCGTCAGGCGCTCAACGTCGCCCGGATGCGGTTGCTCGGCGCGCAGGTCATCCCCGTCGAGACGGGGTCCCGCACGCTCAAGGACGCCATCAACGAGGCCCTGCGCGACTGGGTCGCGAACGTCGACTCGACGCACTACCTGCTCGGGACGGTGGCCGGTCCGCACCCGTTCCCGGAGATGGTCCGGCAGTTCCACAAGGTGATCGGGGAAGAAGCCCGCCAGCAGGTGCTCGACCGCGTGGGGCGCCTGCCGGACGCCGTCGCCGCATGCGTCGGTGGCGGATCGAACGCGATGGGCATCTTCGAGGCGTTCCTCGACGACGAGTCCGTCCGTCTGCACGGATTCGAGGCCGGGGGCGACGGCGTCGAGACCGGACGGCACGCGGCGAGCATCACCCTCGGGCGGGAGGGCGTGCTGCAGGGTGCGAAGTCCTACCTCATGCAGGACGAGGACGGCCAGACCATCGAGAGCCACAGCATCTCCGCCGGCCTCGACTACCCGAGCGTCGGCCCGGAGCACGCCTACCTGGCCTCCATCGGCCGGGCGGAGTACGAGCCGATCACGGACACCGAGGCGATGGAGGCCTTCCGTCTCCTGAGCCGCACCGAGGGCATCATCCCGGCCATCGAGTCGTCGCATGCCCTGGCCGGCGCGATCAAGCTCGGCAAGGAGCTCGGGCCGGACGGCGTCGTGCTCGTGAACCTGTCCGGCCGCGGGGACAAGGACGTGGCCTCGGCCAGTCGGTACTTCGGCATCCTCGACGAGACGGCGGTGCAGTCGTGAGCACGATCAACACGGTCGCGGCGACCATCGACCGCGCGAACACCGAACGCGCCGGCGCCGTCGTCGGGTACCTCCCGGCCGGTTACCCCGACCTGCAGACGAGCGTCGACGCGGCCGTCGCCCTCGCCGAGAACGGCGTGGACGTCATCGAGCTCGGGCTGCCGTACTCCGACCCGGTGATGGACGGGCCCGTCATCCAGCGGGCGGCTGAGGAGAGCCTGGCGAACGGCTTCAAGGTCGCCCAGGTCTTCGACGCCGTGCAGGCGATCACCGAGCGTGTCGACACCCCGGTCCTCGTGATGACCTACTGGAACCCGGTGCTGCGGTACGGCGTGGACCGGTTCGCCGACGACCTCGTCGCCGCCGGTGCCGCCGGGCTCATCACGCCCGACCTCATCCCCGACGAGGGCCAGCAGTGGATCGACGCCTCGGAACGCACCGGGCTCGACCGGGTGTTCCTGGCGGCGCCGTCGTCCACCGACGTCCGGATGAAGCAGGCTGTGGACCGGAGCCGCGGCTTCGTGTACGCGGTCTCGACGATGGGTGTCACCGGTGCGCGGACCGGTGTCGACAGCGCCGCCCGCACGGTGGTGTCACGACTGCGCGACGCCGGGGTGGAGCGCACCTGCGTCGGGCTCGGCATCTCGACCGCCGACCAGGTCGCCGAGGTGCTCGAGTACGCGGACGGGGCGATCATCGGGTCGGCCTTCGTCCGGGCGCTGGCGGACCTCGGGGTCTCCGGCGTCGCGGACCGCGCGGCCGACCTGTTTTCGGGCGCCGTGCGACGCTGACCGTCGCCGACCCGCGCTACAGTGATCGGGGCCGACCGGCCCCCGGCACCACCAGGACCGGCGACTCCCAGCCCCCGTGAAAGGCGACAGCACCCACATGTCCCTCCTGAGCATCCCGAGCCCGAGCACGGCGTGGCAGTACTTCGACCTGTCCGCCTGGCTGCAGAGCGCGTTCGGTCTCACGCTGCCGCTGGACTTCCGGATCCACGCGTACGCGATCTGCATCCTCGTCGGGATCGTCATCTGCGTGCTGCTCACGAACAGCCGACTGAACGCCCGCGGTGCCGAGCGCTGGATCATCATCGACATCGCCATCTGGGCGGTGCCGGCCGGCATCATCGGTGGCCGACTGTTCCACGTCGTCACCCACGCCAGCGACTACTTCGGACCGGGGATCGACCCGCTGTCGTTCCTCTACGTCTGGGAGGGCGGGCTCGCGATCTTCGGCGCGCTGATCCTCGGGTCGCTCGGTGCCTGGATCGGGTGCCGTCAGGCGGGCCTGCGGTTCTCGGCCTTCATCGACGCCGCCGCCCCGGGGGTGCTGCTCGCCCAGGCCGCCGGGCGGCTCGGCAACTACTTCAACCACGAGCTGTTCGGCATGCCGACGAGCCTGCCGTGGGGTCTGCAGATCGAGGCGACGAACCCGGCGTACCCGGTGGGCCTGCCGGAGGGCGTCCTGTTCCACCCGACCTTCCTGTACGAGATCATCTGGAACGTCGTCGGTGCGGTGCTCATCCTGCTCATCGACCGACGGTTCCGGCTGCAGTGGGGCCGCGTCATGGCGTTGTACCTCGTCTGGTACGGCATCGGCCGTTCGGTCCTCGAGTCGATCCGCGTGGACACGAGCGAGACCTTCGCCGGCATCCGCACGAACGTCTGGATGTCGTTCGCGGCGATCCTGCTCGGCCTCGTCATCTTCTGGGTGCAGTCCCGTCGACACGTGGGCAAGGAGCCGAGCCCGTACCTGCCGGGTCGCGAGCCCCGCTCGAAGTCCGATGTAGACTCGGACGACACCTACTCGGAGCACGACACCACGACCGGTGTCGCCGATCCGGAGCCGGTCGCCACAGTCGCCGACCGACGCTGAGGTCCCCAGCCTCTCCCGAACGCAGCACCACACCGCGCTTGCGGTCCGCCACAAGCGGACCCCACTCCTCGCACGCCGCCAGGACACCTCCTGGCGGCGAGCACGGGCACCAGTCCCGCCCGCTCGGGCGGAACGCACCACCGGGCCACCGCTGTCCCTGTTCCACTTCCTCGTGAGGACGGTTCCCCATGGCGCTCCTGCCACCCCAGCCCTCTGCTGTCCCGAACGGCGCGACGGACTCGTCGACCCGGACCGGGCTCCGCTCGCCGCACCGACGGTTCTCGGCGATCCCCGACGCCGCCGGCATGTACGACCCGGCGAACGAGAAGGACGCCTGCGGTCTCGCGATGGTCGCGACGCTCCGCGGCACGCCGGGACACGACATCGTCGACGCCGCACTCGGCGCGCTCCGGAACCTCGAGCACCGCGGTGCCGTCGGGTCCGACGCGGGCACCGGCGACGGGGCCGGCATCCTCTGCCAGGTCCCGGACGCCTTCTTCCGTGACGTCGTCCCGTTCGACCTGCCCGACGCCGGGCAGTACGCGGTCGGCACCGCATACCTGCCGCTCGACGCGGACGCCCGTGCCGCCGTCAAGGCCAGGGTCGAGGAGCTCGCGGCGGACGAGGGCCTGCGTGTCCTCGGGTGGCGCGACGTCCCGGTGCGCCCCGAGGTCCTCGGCACGCTCGCCCGTGCGGCGATGCCGGCGTTCGAGCAGGTCTTCGTGCAGTCGACGCACCACGACGAGCAGGGTGCGTCGCGGTCCGGCATCCAGCTCGACCGTCAGGCGTTCCGACTCCGGAAGCGTGCGGAGCAGGGCACGGAGCTCTACTTCATGTCGCTGTCGAGCCGCACCATGGTCTACAAGGGCATGGTGACGACGCTCCAGCTCGAGCCGTTCTACCCCGACCTCAGTGACGAGCGCTTCGCGTCGCGCCTGGCGATCGTGCACTCGCGCTACTCGACGAACACCTTCCCGTCGTGGCCGCTCGCGCAGCCCTTCCGCTCGCTCGCGCACAACGGCGAGATCAACACCGTCCGCGGCAACCGGAACTGGATGCGTGCTCGGCAGTCGCAGCTCGAGAGCGAACTGCTCGGAGACATGGCACCCCTGCTGCCGATCGTCAGCCCGGGTGCGAGCGACTCGGCGTCGTTCGACGAGGTCCTCGAGCTCCTCACCCTCACCGGGCGGTCGCTGCCGCACGCGATGTCGATGATGGTGCCGGAGGCCTGGGAGAACCAGACCGACATGGACCCGGAACTCCGGGCGTTCTACGAGTACCACTCGATGCTCATGGAGCCGTGGGACGGCCCCGCTGCGATCACCTTCACCGACGGCACGCTCGTCGGCGCGACGCTCGACCGCAACGGCCTCCGCCCCGGACGCTTCCTGGTCACGGACGACGGCCTCATCGTGATGGGCAGCGAGACCGGTGTCATCGACGTCCCGGCGTCCAAGGTCGTCCGGAAGGGTCGGCTGCGCCCCGGCCGGATGTTCCTCGTCGACACCGAGAACGGCCGGATCATCGAGGACGACGAGGTCAAGCGCGAGCTCGCCGCCTCGGGTCCGTGGGCAGAGTGGCTCGAGTCCGGTCGGATCAACCTGAACGACCTGCCGGAGCGCGAGCACATCGTGCACACGCCGGCCTCGGTCACCCGCCGTCAGCGGGCGTTCGGGTACACCGAGGAAGAGGTCCGGATCCTGCTCCGCCCGATGGCGCAGACCGGTGCCGAGCCCCTCGGTGCGATGGGTTCCGACACCCCGATCGCGGTGCTGTCGCAGCGCCCGCGCCTGCTGTTCGACTACTTCACCCAGCAGTTCGCGCAGGTGACGAACCCGCCGCTCGACTCGATCCGCGAGCAGGTCATCACGTCGATGGGCCTCGGGCTCGGCCCGGAGCGGAACCTGCTCACGGCCGGTCCCGAGCACGCGAAGCAGATCGTGCTGGACTTCCCGGTGATCGACAACGACGAGCTCGCCAAGATCCAGCACTTCGAGACGGCGTCCGGCCGGCACCTCACGGTGACGATCCGCGGGCTGTACCGCGTCGACGCCGGCGAGACGGCGATGGAGCAGCGGATCAAGGCCGTCTGCGACGAGGTCGACGCGGCCATCGAGTCCGGCAAGCAGTTCATCGTCCTGTCGGACCGCGACGGCAACGCCGAGTCCGCGCCGATCCCGAGCCTGCTGCTGCTCGCTGCCGTGCACCACCACCTCATCCGCACCGAGCAGCGCATGAAGGTCGGCCTGATCGTCGAGGCCGGGGACGTCCGCGAGGTCCACCACGTCGCCACCCTCATCGGGTACGGCGCCTCGGCGATCAACCCGTACCTGGCCATGGAGACGTGCGAGAACCTCGTGCGTTCCGGCATGATCACCGGGATCACCCCGGAGCAGGCGGTCCGGAACGTCATCAAGGCGCTCGGCAAGGGCGTGCTCAAGATCATGTCGAAGATGGGCATCTCGACGGTGTCCAGCTACGCCGGCGCCCAGGCGTTCGAGGCGGTCGGACTGAGCCAGGAGTTCGTCGACCGGTACTTCACCGGGACGAGTTCGATCCTCGGGGGCGTCGGCGTCGACGTCATCGCCGCCGAGAACGCCGAGCGGCACGCCCAGGCGTACCCGCAGGACGGTGCCGTGCTCTCGCACGAGCGACTGCAGACCGGCGGCGAGTACCAGTGGCGTCGCGAAGGGCCGCCGCACCTCTTCAACCCGGACACCGTGTTCCGCCTGCAGCACGCGACGCGCGCTCGACGGTACGACGTGTTCCGCGAGTACTCGAAGGCGGTCGACGACCAGTCCGAGCAGCTCATGACGCTGCGCGGTCTGTTCGGTTTCCGGCACGGCGCGCGCCCACCGGTGCCGCTGGACGAGGTCGAGTCGATCGCCGAGATCGTGAAGCGCTTCAACACCGGCGCGATGTCCTACGGATCGATCTCGCAGGAGGCCCACGAGACCCTCGCGATCGCGATGAACCGTCTCGGCGGCCGGTCGAACACCGGCGAGGGCGGCGAGGACGTCGAGCGGTTGCTCGACCCGGAGCGCCGCAGCGCGATCAAGCAGGTCGCGTCCGGTCGGTTCGGTGTGACGAGCATGTACCTCACGCACGCCACCGACATCCAGCTGAAGATGGCCCAGGGTGCGAAGCCCGGTGAGGGCGGTCAGCTGCCCCCGCAGAAGGTCTACCCGTGGGTGGCGCGTACGCGGCACGCGACGGCGGGCGTCGGTCTCATCTCACCGCCGCCGCACCACGACATCTACTCGATCGAGGACCTCAAGCAGCTGATCTTCGACGTCAAGCGCGCCAACCCCTCGGCCCGTGTGCACGTCAAGCTCGTCAGCCAGTCCGGCATCGGCGCCGTGGCGGCCGGGGTGACGAAGGCCCTGGCCGACGTCGTGCTCGTGTCCGGCCACGACGGCGGTACCGGCGCCAGCCCGCTGAACTCGCTCAAGCACGCGGGTACGCCGTGGGAGATCGGCCTCGCCGAGACACAGCAGACCCTCATGCTCAACGGCATGCGGGACCGCGTCACGGTGCAGGTCGACGGGCAGATGAAGACCGGGCGCGACGTCGTCGTGGCCGCGTTGCTCGGTGCCGAGGAGTACGGCTTCGCGACGGCGCCGCTCATCGTCGAGGGCTGCATCATGATGCGCGTGTGCCACCTGGACACCTGCCCGGTCGGCGTCGCCACGCAGAACCCGGAACTGCGCGCACGGTTCTCCGGCAAGCCGGAGTTCGTCGTGAACTTCTTCGAGTTCATCGCGCAGGAGGTCCGCGAGCTGCTGGCCGAGCTCGGCTTCCGCAGCCTCGACGAGGCCATCGGTCGCGCCGACGCCCTGGACGTCGACCGTGCCGTCGAGCACTGGAAGGCATCGGGGCTCGACCTCGAGCCCGTCCTCAGGGGCCCGGACTTCGGCGACGACGAGCCGCGCATCCGTCACCGCGCGCAGGACCACGAGCTCGAGCAGCACTTCGACGTGCGGCTCATCGCCGAGGCGTCCGACGTGCTCGAACACGGCGGCACGCTGGCGCTCGACCTCCCGATCCGCAACACGGAGCGTGCGGTCGGCACGATGCTCGGGCACGAGGTCACCCTCCGGCACGGCGAGAACGGCCTGCCGACCGGTTCGATCGACATCACCCTGCGGGGGTCGGCCGGCCAGTCGCTCGGGGCCTTCCTGCCGGCGGGCATCACCCTCCGTCTCGTCGGCGACAGCAACGACTACGTCGGCAAGGGCCTGTCCGGTGGGGACATCGTCGTGCGTCCGTCCTCCGACGTCGGCTTCGACCCGTCCGAGAACGTCATCGCCGGCAACGTCATCGGCTACGGCGCCACCCAGGGCAGCATGTTCATCCGCGGCATCGTGGGGGAGCGCTTCCTGGTCCGGAACTCCGGTGCGACGGCCGTGGTCGAGGGCGTGGGCGACCACGCGCTCGAGTACATGACCGGTGGGTTGGCACTCATCCTCGGTGAGACCGGCCGGAACCTCGGCGCGGGCATGTCCGGCGGGACGGCGTACGTCCGCGGGCTCCGCACCGAGCTCGTCAACACCGACGCCCTGGCATCCGGGGAGCTCCGGCTGGAGCCGCTCGACAGCGCGGACGTCGAGATCGTCACGGACCTGCTCCGTCGCCACGCCGACGAGACGGGCTCGACCATCGCCAGCGGGCTGCTCGACTCCGGTGACCTCTCCGAGTTCGTCAAGGTGCTGCCGCGCGACTACGCAGCGGTCCTCGAGACCCGGAAGCAGGCCGTCGACGAGGGTCTCGACCCCGACGGCACCGTCGTGTGGAACCGCATCATGGAGGTCACCGGTGGCTGAGCAGCGCATCACGACCCCCCGCACGACCACGCAGCAGATGACAGCAGGAACGGAGGTGACCCGTGGCTGACCCGAAGGGCTTCCTCAAGGTCCAGGAACGTGAACTCCCGCCACGCCGGCCGGTCCCCGTCCGGCTCATGGACTGGAAAGAGGTCTACGAGCAGCAGGAGTCGGGCGCGCTCAAGCGACAGGCCGGTCGCTGCATGGACTGCGGCGTGCCGTTCTGTCACCAGGGCTGCCCGCTCGGCAACCTCATCCCTGAGTGGAACGACCTCACGTGGCGCGGCGAGGGCCGTCAGGCGATCGAGCGGCTCCACGCGACGAACAACTTCCCGGAGTTCACGGGTCGACTCTGCCCGGCCCCGTGCGAGTCCTCGTGCGTGCTCGGCATCAACCAGCCGCCGGTGACCATCAAGCAGGTCGAGGTCTCGATCATCGACGAGGCCTACCAGAACGGGTGGGTCACCCCGCACCCGCCCGAGCGCCTCACCGGCAAGACCGTCGCGGTGGTCGGTTCCGGCCCCGCCGGGTTGGCCGCTGCGCAGCAGCTCACCCGTGCCGGCCACACGGTCGCCGTCTACGAGCGCGACGACCGCATCGGCGGGCTGCTCCGGTACGGCATCCCGGACTTCAAGATGGAGAAGCGGCAGATCGACGCCCGTCTCGCCCAGATGCAGGCCGAGGGCACCCGCTTCCGCGCCGGCGTCGAGATCGGCCGTGACATCACGTGGGACGACCTCAAGTCCCGCTACGACGCGGTCGTGGTCGCCACGGGCGCGACGGTGCCGCGCGACCTCCCGATCCCGGGGCGCGACCTGTCCGGCGTGCACTTCGCCATGGAGTACCTGGTCCAGCAGAACAAGGCGAACGCGGGCACGGTCGTCGACAACCAGATCAGCGCCGAGGGCAAGCACGTCGTCGTCATCGGCGGCGGTGACACGGGCGCCGACTGCATCGGCACCGCGCACCGCCAGGGTGCGCTGAGCGTGACGAACCTGGCGATCGGCAAGCAGCCGCCGCTGGAGCGTCCGTCGGACCAGCCGTGGCCGATGTTCGCCACGGTGTTCGAGGTCACCAGCGCGCACGAGGAGGGCGGCGAGCGGCAGTACCTCGCCACCACGGTGGAGTTCCTGCCGAACGAGGCCGGCGAGGTCCGCGCCCTCCGGGTGGCCGAGACCGAGTACGTCGACGGGCGCCGCGTCCCGAAGGCCGGCACCGAGCGGGAGATCCCGGCGGACCTCGTGCTCATCGCGATGGGCTTCACGGGCCCGGAGACCGACACGCTCGAGCCGCAGCTCGGTCTGCCGACCACCGTGTCCGGTGCCGTGTCCCGCCAGGCGGACTACACGACGAACGAGCCGGGCGTGTTCGTCGCCGGTGACGCCGGTCGTGGCCAGTCCCTCATCGTCTGGGCCATCGCCGAGGGCCGTGCAGCCGCGGCGAAGGTCGACGAGTACCTCGAGGGGTCGACGATCCTGCCGGCTCCGGTCAAGGCGACGGACCGGGCGATCTCGGTCTGATGGTCCCCTCCCCGTAGACGAGAGGCCACCAGCACTCGATAGGGTGCTGGTGGCCTCTCGTCGTTCCGCGAAGCCACCTCCACCACACGAAGGAATCCATTGAGACGCGCAAAGATCGTTTCGACGCTCGGACCTGCCACCTCGGACTACGAGGTCGTCAAGGAGATCATCGAGGCCGGGGTCGACGTGGCCCGCCTGAACCTCAGCCACGGTGACTACAGCGTGCACGAGGCCAACTACGCGAACGTCCGCCGTGCTGCCGACGAGCTCGGCAAGCCGGTCGCGATCCTCGTCGACCTGCAGGGTCCGAAGATCCGCCTGGCCAAGTTCGCCGACGGCCCGCACGAACTGGCCGTCGGTGACGTCTTCACGATCACGACCGAGGACGTCCCGGGCTCGAAGGAGATCTGCGGGACGACCTTCAAGGGCCTGCCGCAGGACGTCAAGCCGGGCGACCCGCTGCTCATCGACGACGGCCGGGTGCGTCTCCGGGTCCTCGACACCGACGGCGTGCGGGTGCGCACCGAGGTCGTCGTCGCCGGCACCGTGTCGAACAACAAGGGCATCAACCTCCCGGGCGTGGCGGTGAACGTCCCCGCACTGAGCGAGAAGGACGAGGCCGACCTCCGTTGGGCGATCCGCCAGGGCGCGGACCTCATCGCGCTCTCGTTCGTCCGCAACGCAGCCGATGTCGACCGAGCCCACGAGATCATGGACGAGGAGGGCAAGCGCCTCCCCGTGATCGCCAAGGTCGAGAAGCCGCAGGCCGTCGACGCGCTCGAGGAGATCATCGACGCCTTCGACTCGATCATGGTCGCGCGCGGTGACCTCGGCGTCGAGCTGCCGCTCGAGGCGGTCCCGATCGTGCAGAAGCGCGCGGTCGAGCTGTCCCGCCGGATGGCGAAGCCGGTCATCGTCGCGACCCAGATGCTCGAGTCGATGATCTCGTCGCCGATCCCCACGCGCGCCGAGACCTCCGACGTCGCCAACGCGGTGCTCGACGGCGCCGACGCGGTGATGCTCTCCGGTGAGACGAGCGTCGGCGAGTACCCGGTGCAGACCGTCCGCACGATGGCCCGGATCGTCGAGTCGACCGAGGACCACGGTCTCGAGCGCATCGCTCCGCTCGGCACCAAGCCGCGCACCCTCGGCGGTGCGATCACGCTGGCCGCCGTCGAGATCGCCGAGTTCACCGAGGCGTCGTACCTCTGCGTGTTCACCGAGTCCGGCGACTCCGCACGCCGCATGTCGCGCCTCCGCCACGGGCTGCCGATCATCGCGTTCACCCCGAACGAGGCCACCCGTCGTCGCCTGGCGATGACGTGGGGCGTCCGGTCGTACCTGGTGGACCGCAAGACGCACACCGACGAGCTGTTCTCGCAGGTCGACGACGTCCTCATCGGCGAGGGCCTCGCCGTCCCCGGTGACCGGGTCATCGTCACGGCCGGATCGCCTCCCGGACTCGAGGGGTCGACGAACGACCTCCGGGTGCACCGGGTCGGGGACGCACACGCCGAGGCCGCGCCGGCGTACGTCCGCGACTGAGCACGTCCGACGCGGTCCCGCGGGATCGACGCCGGGCGGAGGCCGTCACCCGTCACGGGTGGCGGCCTCCGTCGTCCCCGGCCCGGAGGCCCGACACCGGTCCCGCCACGCCACCCGCGTCCGCCTCGACCACGCCGGACTACCGTGGTGCCGTCCCGTCCGACCCGAGCACGCGAGGAGCGTCACATGGGTGATCCGAGCCTCCGGTCCGACACCGCGTCGCGGTCCCGCGCCGACGTCCAGCGGTGGCGCCGGTACCTCGCCGACGAACGCGCCGAGGCCGCGGTGTACCGGAACCTGGCGGACCGCCGCACCGGCGAAGAGCGCGCCATCCTCGTGGCCCTGGCCGAGGCGGAGGGCCGTCACGAGCAGCACTGGCGAGACCTGCTCGGTGACGACGTCGGCCGTCCGCGCTCCGGCAGCCTGCGGACGCGGGTGCTCGCCGCGTTGGCGAAGCGGTTCGGGTCGGTGTTCGTCCTCGCCCTCATGCAGCGAGCCGAGGACCGCTCGCCGTACGCCGACGACGCCGACGCGACCGCGCAGATGGCCGCCGACGAGCGCATCCACGGGGAGGTCGTCCGGGGACTCGCGAACCGCGGACGGATGCGTCTGTCCGGGACGTTCCGCGCGGCCGTCTTCGGCGCCAACGACGGGCTCGTGTCGAACCTGGCCCTCATCATCGGGGTGAGCGCTTCGGGTGCGGATCGGCACTTCGTGCTGCTCAGCGGCATCGCGGGCCTCCTGGCCGGTGCGCTGTCGATGGGGGCAGGGGAGTACGTGTCGGTCCGGTCACAGCGGGAGTTGCTCGACGCGTCGACGCCGCACCCGGAGGCGCAGCGCGCCGTGGCGGACCTCGACGTGGACGCGAACGAGCTCGCGCTCGTCTACCGGGCACGGGGGATGTCCGAGGACGAGGCCGCCGCGCACGCCGACGAGGTCATCGCCGCCCTGCTGTCCGGACCGGCCACCGGAGGTGTGCCCGTCGTCCGCTCCCGTTCCGCGGTGCCGCGTCCGGCTGCGGAGGAGCCCGCCGACCACGAGGCGATCGGTACCGGCACGGGCGCTGCGCTCTCCAGCTTCTGCTTCTTCGCCTCCGGTGCGGTCATCCCGGTGCTGCCCTACCTCGTCGGCCTCGACGGGTGGGCCGCGATCGGGGTGGCGTCGGCCCTCGTGGGCCTGGCCCTGCTCGGCACGGGCGCCGTGGTCGGCGTCCTGAGCGGTGCGTCGCCCCTCCGTCGGGCGCTCCGACAGCTCGGCATCGGCTTCGGGGCCGCCGCCGTGACGTACGCGCTCGGCCTGCTCTTCGGCACCGGCGCTGCCTGAGCGCCACCGCCACGACCGGGAGGCCCGTGGCGCCTCGCTCGTGCTGGCTCGTGCTCAGCGGCGGGCGGCCGCCCGAGCGGGCAGGAGGAGCAGGGCTGCGCTCCCCACCCCGACGAGGGCGATGCCGGCCAGGACGGTGAAGACCTCGAGCGCGAGCGTCGGCGCCAGCAGCACGGCGACACCGCACAGCAGGGACAGCACGCCGCTCACGACGGACGGCACGCGAGAAGAGCCCGGATGTCCGACGAGTGCCCCGACGAGCGCCGCGACGCCCTCGACGAGGAACGCGACCCCGGCCAGGACCGCGTACACCACGAGCGGCACCGCGGGGTCGATGAGCGTCACGAGTCCCGCGACGCCCACGAGTGCCCCGACCACGCCGGACGTCCAGCGCCAGACGGGCGACGTGCCGTGCCCACGGGCGGCGGCGAAGACGCGCATGGCGCCGGCGACGACGAAGTAGACGCCGAACAGGAGCGCGACCAGCACGAGCGTCGGCCGCGGCCAGACCACGGCGACGATGCCGGCCACGATCGCGACGACGGCGGTGACGATGACGAACGCTCGGAACGTGCGGACGGCACGTGAGTCCACGGGGCTCCTCCCTGACTGGTCTGCCGGACCTCCGACCGTACCGCGCGCCGTCGGGCTCCGTCCGCGGCAGGTCGTCGGTGTTGGTGGCTGCTACGCTGGCTGCGCTCGCGAGTGTGGTGGAATGGTAGACACGGGGCACTCAAAATGCTCTGCCTCTGGCGTGCGGGTTCGAGTCCCGCCACTCGTACACGAACCCCCGGGACCTGTCGTGGGTCGGTCGGTCCACGTCGTGGCCGGTGCCGATCGCGGTGTCCGTCCGGCCGGTTGCCGCCGTCGGATCGAGCGTCTAGTAGGCTCTCCGTCGTGAGTGACACAGAAGCAACCGCAGCCGCACCCCGTCGCGTCGTCGTCGCCGAGGACGAGTCGCTCATCCGCCTCGACATCGTCGAGATCCTCCGCGACAACGGGTTCGACGTGGTCGGCGAGGCCGGCGACGGTGAGACCGCGGTGCAGCTCGCCACCGACCTGCGCCCCGACCTCGTGATCATGGACGTCAAGATGCCCCAGCTCGACGGCATCTCGGCAGCCGAGAAGCTGTCGAAGAACCACATCGCGCCGGTCGTCCTCCTCACGGCGTTCAGCCAGAAGGAGCTCGTCGAGCGTGCGACCGAGGCCGGTGCGCTCGCCTACGTCGTGAAGCCCTTCACCCCGAACGACCTGCTCCCCGCGATCGAGATCGCCCTCTCGCGGCACCAGCAGATCATCACGCTCGAAGCCGAGGTCGCGGACCTCGTGGAGCGGTTCGAGACCCGCAAGCTCGTCGACCGTGCCAAGGGCCTGCTCAACGAGAAGATGGGCCTCACCGAGCCCGAGGCGTTCCGCTGGATCCAGAAGGCCTCGATGGACCGCCGGCTGACCATGCACGACGTCGCCAAGGCGATCATCGAGCAGCTCAGCGCCAAGAAGTAGTCGCTCTCCTCCGTTCTCCGGAGCGCTGCTCGTCGCCCGACCACGTGGCAGGCTGAGGGCATGGACGACGTGGTGATCCGGGCCTCCCGGCCGGCCGACATGCCGGCGGTGGCCGACCTCCGATGGCGGTGGAGCGTCGACGAGGGCGGAGCGACACCGGCGGCGACGACCGCGGAGTACCGCGCTGCGATGTCCGCGTTCGCCGCCGCGCACCCCGGGACGCACTGGTGCGTCGTCGCCGAGCAGGACGGGACCGTGCTCGGGATGGCCTGGCTCGCCCTGACCGAACGGCCGCCGACGCCCGACCGGCCGCAGCGCCGTCTGACGGCCGACGTGCAGACCGTCTACGTGCACCCGGACCTCCGCGGTGGGGGAGTCGCGCGACGGCTGGTGACGGCCCTGCTCGACGTCGCCGACGGACTCGGCGTCGAGCGGACGTCGGTGCACTCGAGCGTCGACGGCGAGACGCTCTACCGGCGGCTCGGCTTCGGGGACGCACGGCTCCTGCTGCAGCGGCCGCCGGAGGCGTGACCGCCACCGGGCCGCACGGACCCGACGGGGCGACGAGCGGCTCAGCGGGCGTCGCGGATGATGTTCGTGATGCGCACCGTCGAGCAGCGGCGACCCTCGTCGTCGGTGAGGACGATCTCGTGCGTCGTGAGCGTGCCGCCGAGGTGGATCGCCGTACACGTCCCGGTGACCCGCCCGCTCGTGGCGCTGCGGGTGTGCGAGGCGCTCAACTCGATGCCGACCGCGTACCGACCCGGCCCGGCGTGGATGTTGGCGGCCATCGACCCGAGGCTCTCGGCGAGGACGACGTAGGCGCCGCCGTGCAGCAGCCCGGCGGGCTGGCGGTTGCCCTCCACCGGGATGGAGGCGACGGCACGGTCGGCCGAGAGCTCGGTGACGACCATGCCCATCTTGTCGGCGAGCTGGCCCATGCCGCGCTCGGCGTACCGGGCGAGGCCCTCCGGCGAGCCGGTGACGCCGTCCGCCGTGGTGGTGTGGTCGTCGGTCACGTCGCGCCGGCCTTCCGCGTGGTCGTCCCGCCCACCTGACCTGCGCCCGTCGGGCTGGTCGGGCCGCACCCTGTCGGGGGCCGTCGGTAGGCTGTCCGGGTGTCGGACTCCGCAAAGCCTACCCTCATGGTCATCGACGGCCACTCGCTCGCCTTCCGGGCCTTCTACGCGCTCCCGGTCGACAGCTTCGTGAACCGCGAGGGGCAGCACACGAACGCCATCCACGGCTTCATCTCGATGCTGCTCATGCTCCTGCAGCGCGAGAAGCCGACGCACCTGGCGGTCGCGTTCGACATCTCCCGCTTCTCGTTCCGCACCCGCGAGTACGAGGACTACAAGGGCACCCGCTCCGAGACCCCGGCCGAGTTCAAGGGACAGATCCCGCTCCTGCAGCAGGCGCTCGAGGCGATGGGCATCACCACCGTCACGAAGGAGGACTTCGAGGCGGACGACATCCTGGCGACGCTGTCGAAGCAGGGCGCCGAGCAGGGCTTCCAGGTCTTCGTCGTCTCCGGCGACCGTGACTCGATCCAGCTGGTCAACGACGACGTCACCCTGCTCTACCCGTCGGTCCGCGGCGTCTCCGAGCTGACCCGCTACGACCGCGACAAGGTCTACGAGCGCTACGGCATCGAGCCGCACCAGTACCCGGACATCGCGGCGCTCGTCGGCGAGACCAGTGACAACCTGATCGGCATCGACAAGGTCGGCGAGAAGACCGCGGTGAAGTGGATCACCCAGTACGGCTCGCTCGACGGCGTACTCGAACACGCCGACGACATCAAGGGCGTGGTCGGCAACAACCTGCGCGAGCAGAAGGACCGGGCGATCCGGAACCGCAAGCTGAACCGCCTGGTCACCGACGTCGAGCTGCCGGTCGGCCCCGCCGACGTCGCCCTCCGCCCGCTCGACGAAGCCGCGGTGCGTGAACTGTTCGCGACCCTGCAGTTCCGCACGCTGCTCGACCGCGTCTTCAAGGTGGTGGGCAGCGGCGAGCCGACCGACCCCTCGACGACCGAGGGCAGCGTCGAGGACGCCGGCCCCACCCCGCCACCGGTGAAGACCCTGATCGACGAGGAGCTCGGCTACTGGCTCGAGCGGAAGAACGCCGCCGACGCCGAGAACGGGTACGGCGTGGCGGTCGAACTCATCGACGGTCGCCTCAGCGCGATCGGCATCGCCACGCACGACGATGCCGTGCTCGTCCCCGGCGGTAGCGGCATGCAGGACTACGAGCAGCTCTCGGCCTGGTTCGCCTCGGACGCGCCGAAGCACTTCCACGACGCCAAGGCCGCGGTGAAGGCGCTCGGGACCGCGGGTTTCACGGTCGCCGGCATCGCGGGAGACGCCCGCATCACCGGCTGGCTCGCGAACCCGGGCAGACAGGGCCAGCCCCTCGCCGACCTCGTCTACCAGGAGCTCAGTGAGACGCTCCCGACGGCCGACCCGAACCAGCTGGTGCCGGAGACGGACCCGGTCAACGTCGGCGTGCACGCCTGGTACGTCCTCCGTGTCACCACGGCGCTCCGTGCCCGGATCGACCCGAGCTCGCTCACGGTGCTCGACGACATCGAGTTGCCGCTGACGTCGGTGCTCGCCCGGATGGAGACGACCGGGGTCGGCATCGACCGACCCGTCCTCACCGGCCTGTCGCACGAACTGGGTGAGCGTGCCGCGGACCTCGCGCAGCAGGCGTTCGCCGAGATCGGGCACGAGGTCAACCTCGGATCCCCGAAGCAGCTGCAGGAGGTGCTGTTCACCGAACTCGCGATGCCGAAGACCCGCAAGACGAAGACGGGGTTCTCGACCGATGCCGCCAGCCTGGCCGACCTGCAGGAGCAGCACCCGCACCCGTTCCTCGGCCTGCTGCTGCAGCACCGTGACGCGACCAAGCTGCGGCAGATCGTCGACACGCTCGACGCGGCGGTCGTCGACGGCCGGATCCACACCCGCTACGAGCAGACCGGGACGAGCACGGGCCGGGTCTCCTCGACCGACCCGAACCTGCAGAACATCCCGGTGAAGACGGCCGTCGGGCGTCGGATCCGGTCCGCGTTCGCGGTCGCCGAGCCGTACACGACGCTCCTCACGGCCGACTACTCGCAGATCGAGATGCGCATCATGGCGCACCTGTCCGGTGACCCGGGGCTCATCCAGGCGTTCAACGAGGGCGAGGACCTGCACCGCTTCGTGGGCGCGCGCGTGTTCGGCGTCGAGCCGTCGGACGTCAGCCCCGAGATGCGCACGAAGGTCAAGGCGATGTCCTACGGCCTGGCGTACGGCCTCAGCGCGTTCGGCCTGTCCAAGCAGCTCCGCATCGAGCAGAGCGAAGCCCGCACCCTGATGACCGAGTACTTCGCCCGCTTCGGCGCGGTGCGGGACTACCTCCGCAACGTCGTCGAGCAGGCGCGCGAGGACGGCTACACCGAGACGATCTTCGGTCGTCGTCGGCCCTTCCCCGACCTGAAGAGCCCGAACCGGGTGCTGCGGGAGAACGCCGAGCGTGCCGCCCTCAACGCGCCGATCCAGGGGTCCGCCGCCGACATCATGAAGATCGCGATGCTCGGCGTCGACGCCGACCTGCGGGACGGCGGTCTCGGCTCGCGGCTGCTGCTGCAGGTGCACGACGAACTCATCCTCGAGGTCGCGCCCGGCGAGCAGGACCGCGTCGAGGAGATCCTGCGCACCCGGATGGGCGGGGCCGCCGATCTCAGCGTCCCGCTCGACGTCCAGGTGGGCACGGGCGCGAACTGGGAGGCCGCGGCGCACTGACCGCGGCCGCGGTGCTCGGTAGGGTCGGAGCATGAGCGATGACCGTCCCGTGCGCCAGCCGTCCGCCGTCGACCAGGTCGCCGAGCAGTGGGTGACCACACTCGTCGACCTCGACCCGACCATCGCCACCTACATCGGTGCGCCCGGCCGGACCGACTCGTACGGCGACACCTCACCCGCCGGGGCCGCGGCCCTCGCTGACGCAGCCCGTACGACGAAGCGGGCACTGGACGTCGCGGACGCCCGGGACGACGTGGACCGGGTGACGAAGACCGACCTGGGCGCCGAACTCGACCTCGTCGTCGAGTCGTACGACCGGCAGCTGCACCTGCGTGACCTCAACGTGATCCAGAGTCCGGCGCAGTCGCTGCGCGAGGTGTTCGACCTCATGCCGACCGCCACGGCCGACGACTGGCAGGACGTCGCTGGTCGACTCCGGGCGTTGCCGGACGCCTTGGAGGGGTACCGCGAGACCCTGCTCGAGGGCACCCGTGCGGGCGTGACCGCGGCGAAGCGCCAGGTGGAGCTCATCGCGGAGCAGGCCGCCCGGAACGGGGCGCCTGACGGCTTCTTCCGGCAGCTGGTCGACGGCGCCGTGCTCGAGGGCGGTGCGCCGGTGCCCGAGCAGCTGCGGTCCGAGCTCGCCCGCGGTGCCGAGGTCGCCGCCGCCGCGTACCGGTCCTTCGGACGCTTCCTCCAGCACGACGTCCTGCCGCTCTCGACCCCGGTCGACGCGGTCGGGCGTGACGACTACGCGCTGCACTCCCGTCGGTTCCTCGGCGCCGTCGTGGACCTCGACGAGACCTACGAATGGGGCATCGAGGAACTCGCCCGGATGCGTGACGAGCAGGAGCGCATCGCCGACCGGATCGAGTCGGGCGCGAGTGTCGCCCGGGCGATCGAGGTGCTCGACGCGGACCCGGCGCGGGTCCTCCACGGCACGGACGCGCTGCGCGCATGGATGCAGGAGACCAGCGACGAGTCGATCCGTGCGATGGACGGGGAGTACTTCGACATCGCCGACCCGATCAAGCGCCTGGAGTGTCGCATCGCCCCCACGCAGGAGGGCGGAATCTACTACACCGGCCCGTCGGACGACTTCTCGCGAGCCGGCCGGATGTGGTGGTCCGTGCCGCAGGGCGTCACCGAGTTCGGCACCTGGCGCGAGAAGACCACCGTCTACCACGAGGGCGTCCCGGGGCACCACCTGCAGATCAGCCAGGCGGTCTACAACCGCGGCGAGCTGAACACGTGGCGCCGGCAGCTCGCCGGTCCGTCGGGACACGTCGAGGGGTGGGCCCTGTACGCCGAGCGCCTCATGGAGCAGCTCGGGTTCCTCGACGACGACGGCGACCGTCTGGGCATGCTCGACGGGCAGCGGATGCGGGCGGCGCGCGTGGTGCTCGACATCGGCGTGCACCTGCAGAAGACCAACCCGGACGGCGGCGGCTGGACCTGGGAGTACGCGCTCGACTTCATGGGCCGGAACGTCAACATGGACCCGGCGTTCGTGCGCTTCGAGGTCGCTCGGTACTTCGGCTGGCCGGGACAGGCGCCGTCGTACAAGGTCGGTCAGCGCGTCTGGGAGTCGATCCGCGACGAGGTGGCCGCCCGCGAGGGGGCGGCGTTCGACCTCAAGGCCTTCCATCACCGGGCCCTGGCGCTCGGCGGCGTGGGGCTCGACACCCTGCGGAGTGCGCTCGTCGGCTGACGGCGACACGCCCGGTTGTGGGCACCGGGCCCGCTGGATAGACTTGTGCGGCGCAATCCGCGCCAACAACACACATCGCCATGGTGGCTCGCACCGAGCCCGGCAGGCCGCAACGCCTGCGGGACCGGCTCGCGGACCGGGGGTCGCTCCCTCGCCGCCACGGCCCGACTCATGTCCGTTCGGAGCAATCTCTACATGACAACCACCACGACCAAGGCTCCCAAGCAGGTCGCCATCAACGACATCGGCTCGGCTGATGACTTCCTGGCCGAGGTCGAGAAGACCCTGAAGTTCTTCAACGACGGAGACCTCATCTCCGGCACCGTCGTGAAGATCGACCGCGACGAGGTCCTCCTCGACGTCGGTTACAAGACCGAGGGCGTCATCCCCTCGCGCGAGCTCTCGATCAAGCACGACGTGGACCCCAACGAGGTCGTCAACGTCGGTGACGAGGTCGAGGCCCTGGTCCTCCAGAAGGAGGACAAGGAAGGCCGCCTGATCCTGTCGAAGAAGCGCGCACAGTACGAGCGTGCGTGGGGCGACGTCGAGAAGATCAAGGAGTCCGACGGCGTCGTGACCGGCACGGTCATCGAGGTCGTCAAGGGCGGTCTGATCGTCGACATCGGCCTCCGCGGCTTCCTCCCGGCCTCGCTCATCGAGCTCCGCCGCGTCCGCGACCTGACGCCGTACCTCGGTCAGGAGCTCGAGGCGAAGATCCTCGAACTCGACAAGAACCGCAACAACGTGGTCCTCTCGCGTCGCGCCCTGCTCGAGCAGACGCAGTCCGAGTCGCGCACCACCTTCCTCAACAACCTCCACAAGGGCCAGGTCCGCAAGGGCGTCGTCTCGTCGATCGTCAACTTCGGTGCGTTCGTCGACCTCGGCGGCGTCGACGGCCTCGTCCACGTCTCCGAGCTCAGCTGGAAGCACATCGAGCACGCCAGCGAGGTCGTCGAGGTCGGTCAGGAAGTCACCGTCGAGATCCTCGAGGTGGACCTGGACCGCGAGCGCGTGTCGCTCTCGCTCAAGGCCACGCAGGAAGACCCGTGGCAGGTCTTCGCCCGCACCCACGCGATCGGTCAGATCGCGCCGGGCAAGGTCACGAAGCTCGTGCCGTTCGGTGCCTTCGTCCGCGTCGCGGACGGCATCGAGGGCCTCGTGCACATCTCGGAGCTCTCGAACAAGCACGTCGAGCTCGCCGAGCAGGTCGTGTCCGTGGGCGACGAGGTGTTCGTCAAGATCATCGACATCGACCTCGACCGTCGCCGTATCTCGCTCAGCCTCAAGCAGGCCAACGAGGGCGTCGACCCGGAGAGCACCGAGTTCGACCCGGCGCTCTACGGCATGCCGACCGAGTACGACGAGAAGGGTGACTACAAGTACCCCGAGGGCTTCGACCCGGAGACCAACGAGTGGCTCGAGGGCTACGACACCCAGCGCGAGGAGTGGGAGCGTCAGTACGCCGCCGCCCAGGCCCGCTGGGAGGCCCACAAGGCCCAGGTCGCCAAGTCGCTCACCGAAGAGGCGCAGGGTGGCTTCGACCTCCCGGCCGCGGCCTCCTCGTTCACGAGCGAGACGACCGGCGCCGGCACCCTCGCCGACGACGCGTCCCTCGCGGCACTCCGCGAGAAGCTCAGCTCCAGCAACTGAGTCAGCCCGCGCGAGCGGCCTGAGTCGCACGACCGGCAGCCCGGTCCTGATCGTCCCGCAGGGGACGAGCGGGGCCGGGCTTCCGGCGTTCGTGGAGACGTCCGTGCCACGCTGTCGTCGTGCGCATCATCGGACTCACGGGCGGCATCGCCGCGGGCAAGTCGACGGTCTCCAGGCGGTTCGCGGAGCACGGGGCGGTGGTGGTCGACGCCGACCAGCTCGCCCGGGATGCCGTGGCCCCGGGCAGCCCAGGCCTCGCTGCAGTCCGGGCACGCTTCGGCGACGCCGTGATCGCGGACGACGGTTCGCTGGACCGGCCGGCCCTCGGTGCCGTCGTGTTCGCTGACCCGGCTGCGCGGAAGGACCTCGAGCAGATCACGCACCCGGAAGTCTGGCGGCTCGCACAGGAGCGCTTCGACGCCGCCGAGTCCGCCGACCCGGACGCTGTCGTGGTCTACGACGTACCGCTCCTGGCCGAGGCGCAGGGGTCGCGGCCGCTGCGGTTCGACTCCGTCGTGGTCGTCGACGCCCCGGCGGCGGTCCGCGTCCAGCGCCTCGTCGACCACCGCGGCATGGCGCGTGAGGACGCCGAGCGCCGGGTCGCGGCCCAGGCGACGGACGCCGATCGTCTCGCCCTCGCCGACCACGTGGTCGACGCCACGCGGTCCCTCGCCGAGACCATCCGCTCGGCGGACGAGGTCTGGGCGCGACTCGTCCGATGAGGGCGCACCACCGCCTGGTCGTCGTCGCGGTGCTCGTCCTCGTCGCGATCGGGCTGGCATCGCTCGTCGGGGCGAACGTGCTCGGTGGGCAGCGGGTCGCGGAGGGCGGACGGCCCGGGCAGCCCCACCGGACGCTCCAGCCAGGGGAAGCACCGCACAGCCAGTTCCACCGGTTCCGGCTCGGAGCGATCGACGGCGAACGACTGTCGCCGAACCGGGACGACTTCGCCGCGCGGACCTCGCCGGACGGTCCGCTCCTGCTGTTCCTGCCGGCGACCCGGTCGAAGCCCGCCGACTACCAGCGGTTCCTGACGACGGCGCTCGGTGACGGGTACCACGTGCTCGGACTCGACTACTGGAACCTCGGCAAGACCCTGTCGGCGACGTGCGAGGCCGACGCCCGGTGCTACGGGCAGGTCCAGCGGAACCGGTTCGACGGCACCCGGAGTTCGGCGTACAGCAGCGTCAGCCCCGCGGGCTCCATCGTGTCCCGCTTCCGCGACGCCGTGGCCCACCTCGACGAGGTCGACCCGGCCGGTGGTTGGGGGCGCTTCGTGCAGGCCGACGAGGACGTCCTGTGGTCGGACATCGTCGTCGCCGGGCACTCGCAGGGCGGGGGAGAGGCGGCCTACATCGCGCACATCCGCCCGGTCCTCGGCGCCCTCATGTTCTCGGCGCCGGTCGAGTCCGTCGGTCCGGTGCACGCGGCCTGGATGGACCACCCCGGCCAGACACCGGCAGACCGGATGTACGCGATCGACGACGTCCGGGACCACTACCGGCCGCGCATCACCGGTTCGTGGACGGCCCTCGGCCTCGACGGGACCCCCGGTGACGGCAGCGTGACCGATCCGTGGCGCACCGACACCGCGCCTCCGCTGCCCGGAGCCGACCCGCACGCGATCCTGACCGACCTGCCCGTCGACGACCCGCGTCACGCCCACTCCCGCATCATCAAGGACTCGACCCCGCTCGACGTGCGCGGGGACCCGCAGATGCTGCCCATGTGGCAGTGGCTGTTGCACCGCTTCCCCACCCCGGTCGTTCCCTCCGCGCGGTCATAGCCAGCGGAAATACGATGGGGTGGTGCAGCACCTCGGCGACTCCACCCCTTCCGCCACCACGGACGTGCCCGACCACGGGAGCGGCTCCGCGACGCCCGACGACGGGGGCGGGGTCCCGCCCGCGCTCGGTGGACTCATCCGCCTCCACGCCGAGCAGCACGGCGACCGTGCCTACCTCGAGGACGCCCGCTCCGACCGCGTCCTGACGTACCGGGCGCTGCACGACGCCGTGACCTCCTGGTCGCGGACCTTCGACGCGATCGGGGTCCCGCCGTCCGGCGGGGTGCTCGTCGACGTCGGCGACCCGCTCGCCTTCGCCGTCGTCCACCTGGCCGCCGTCGCGTCCGGGCGTCGCGCCGTCCCGGTCGACACCGGCCAACCGGTGACCGAACCGGCGCGGCTCGCCGCGCTCCTCGGCGGTGCGGCCATGGTCGTGTCCGACCGCGCCGAGGACGCGACCGTCGCGGGGGCGCCGGCCGCCGGGATCGACGCGGCCACGTTCCTCCCGGTCGGTGTCCGCGACGGCGACGTGCCGGATGCGGCACCCGACGCACCGGGCCAGGGCTCGGTCGTCCTGTTCACCTCGGGCTCGACGGGCACGCCCAAGGGCGTCGAACTGCCGGAGTCGCAACTGTTGTCCGTCGCTCGAGCCGTCGCCGCGCACAACCGGTTGACCGAGCGCGACCGGGGCTTCAACTCCCTGCCGCTGTTCCACGTCAACGCCGAGGTCGTCGGTCTCATCGCCACCCTGGTCGCCGGCGCGACGCTCGTGCTCGACCGGCGGTTCCGTCGGACCGGGTTCTGGGAACTGCTCGAGGAGCGCCGGATCACCTGGCTCAACGCCGTGCCGGCGGTCTTGGCGGTCCTGGCGAAGACCGGGCCGATGGTGTTCCCGGAGACGCTGCGCTTCGTCCGGAGCGCGTCGGCACCCCTGCCCGATCCGGTGCGCGCCGCGCTCGGCGACGTCCCGCTCGTGGTGAGCTGGGGCATGACCGAGGGTGCCAGCCAGATCACCGCGACGCCGCTCGACGCCCCGCCCCGCCCCGGCACCGTCGGGCTGCCCGTCGGGTCCGAGGTCCAGGTCCGCGGCGAGGACGGCGGCGTCCTGCCCGCCGGCGAGGTCGGCGCGCTCTGGGTGCGCGGACCGGGTATCGTCCGCTCGTACCTGGGCGGTCGCGCGGCCGAACGGTTCGACGACGAGGGGTGGCTCGCGACCGGTGACCTCGGGTCCGTCGCGGCGGACGGGTGGGTGTCGCTCGCCGGGCGGTCCGACGACGTCATCAACCGCGGCGGCGAGAAGGTGTACCCGTCCGAGGTCGAGGACGTCCTGCTGCGGGATCCCCGCGTGCTCGAGGCCGTCGTCGTGGGGCGACCGGACGACGTGCTCGGTGCCGTCCCCGTGGCGTACGTCATCGCACAGGACGACGTCGACGCCGACGAGCTCGTCGCCGACCTCACCGCGCTGGCCGCTTCCGCCCTGACCCGGTTCCGCCGCCCGGCCGAGATCTCCCTCGTGCCGGACCTGCCGCGTGCGCCGACCGGCAAGGTGCAGCGCGCCCGCGTCCGAGCCATGACCGAGTCGCGGTGAGCGCCCGACCCACCCCGGCCGCCGTGGCCGTCACGCCGGGTGCGAGCCCGTCGTCGCCCGACGGGAGCGCGACCGGCACGAGCGGGACCGGCGTGCAGACCCCGACGCGCACGGCCGCCGGGCGCCCGCGGCACCTGTACGAGGTCGACGTCCTCCGGATCCTGACCTTCGCGTGCGTCATCGGCGTGCACACGACGAGCCACACCGTCGCGGACGACGACGTCCCGCTCAACGCCCTGCTCGGGCTGCTGCACTTCACGCGCCTGGTGTTCTTCTCGTTGACCGCGTTCGTCCTGGTCTACAGCTGGTCGCTCCGCCCTCGACCGCTGGCGCAGTTCTGGCCCCGACGGTTCCTGCTCGTCGGCGTGCCGTACCTGGCGTGGTCGTTCGTCTACGTCGGCGCCGCGTGGCTGTTGAGCGGCACGACCCGTGGCGACGTGCCGGCCCTCGAGACGACGTACGCCGAGGGGATCGTCACCGGGACGTCCTGGTACCACCTCTACTTCCTGCTCGTGACGATGCAGGTGTACCTGCTCCTGCCCGTGATCGTGTGGCTCGTCCGGGTGACCCGCCGACACCACGTGACGCTCCTCGTGCTCGCGTTCCTGGTCCAGGTCGCGGTGTTCGCCTGCTACAAGTACCTGCCCGACTCCATCGACTGGTTGCACGGGTACCAGAAGCAGTTCTTCTTCTCGTACGTCTTCTTCATCGTGGCGGGAGCGGTGGCCGCCGACCACGCCGACCCGTTCCTCCGCTTCGTCCGTGAGCACCGTCGGGCCGTCCTCTGGGCGTTCGCCGGCACCGGTGCGCTCACGCTCGGCGTGTGGTGGGTGCAGGTCGGGCTCGGGCAGTCCCTCTACGCGGCGGGCACTCCGCTCCAGCCCGTCCAGGTGCTGTGGAGCGCGGCGGTCTTCGTCGGCTTCCTGACGATCGGCGCCGCGTGGGCTGACCGACGTCGTGCCGGCAGCGTCGTGGCCCGCATCGTCGACTACGCCTCCGACCGGTCGTTCGGGATCTTCCTCAGCCACCCGTTCATGATCTGGATCCTGCTGTACGGCGACAGCTGGCTCGAGGGCGTCGTGCCCGAGCCGTGGCTGACGCTCGTCACGTACGTGCTGGTGCTCGTGCTGTCGGTCGCGGTGACCGAGGTGTTCCGGTGGTCACCGCTCAGCGTGCCCCTCACCGGCCGGCCGTCACGCGCCCGGTGGCGGTCGGGTGGCGCGTCAGCGTGAGTGGCAGCGGTCCGGCCGACGGCTTGACGGCCGCCGAGCGGGAGGGCTGACGGGCCGACCGGCAGACGGACGGCGGCGGTCCGCGCGACGTGGTGGGGGCCTCCAGGCCAGGAGGCCTGCCTCCCGCTCGCGGTGAGGGGCTGCCGGTCGTCGCATCGCGTGACGCCCCGGCGGCGATCAGCTGGCCGCGTCGCGCTCCGCTGCGGGCACGCCGATCTCGAGGACGCCGTCGGTCATGGTCAGACGCTGCGGCTTCATCACCCACGCGACGACGGCGGCGGCCGCGAGCAGGACGCAGGAGATCCCGAACGGCACCTGCCAGCCCGAGGCCTCGATGAGCGCGCCGAAGACGATGGGGGAGACCACGCCGGCGACGCCGAAGCCGGTGTTCATGAAGCCGGACGCGGTGCCCGACCACTGCGGAGCGACGTCCATCGGGATCGCCCACAGGTTGGCGTTGCACAGCTCGAGGAAGAAGAACGAGAGCGCGAGCGACACCGTGGCCACGGTGAGGCTCTGCCCGGCGACGATCAGGGGCAGCAGGCAGAGCAGGGACCCGCCGAGCCCGATGACCAAGATCACCCGCCGCGCGTGTCGGGTGTCGCCACCGCGGTGGATGATCCGGTCGCTGAGCATGCCACCGACGGTGTCCCCGACGACGCCGGCGAGCAACACGGCGGTCGTGAACCAGGCGAACGCACTGATCTCGAGGTCGTACTCGTCGCTGAGGAAGGTCGGGATCCAGGTGAGGAAGACCCAGAGCGTCCACCCGTAGCCGAAGTCGACGAAGGAGACCGGCAGGATCTGCCGGGCGAGGGCCCGCCAGGGGACCGGAGGCCGGGTCGCGCGTGTCTCGACGGGCGGCAGTTCGGCCAGTTCCGACTTCGTGATGCCCCTGGCGTCCTCCGGCCGGTCCCGGAAGGCGACGAACCAGACGACGCCCCAGACCACGGACAGGAGGGCCGTGGCGAAGAACGCGAGTCGCCACCCGCTGATCGCGATGAAGTACGCCACCAGGAGCGGCGCGAGCGCGTTGCCGAGCCGGGCGGCGGAGTGCACGACGCCCTGCGCGAAGCCGTTCCGGTCGCGCGGGATCCAGCGGCTCATCGCCTGGGTGGCGGACGGGAACGCGGCGGCTTCGCTCAGCCCGAGCAGGAGCCGCGCGGCGAACAGCGTCCAGAAACCGATCGCCAGGCCGGACCAGAGCGTCGCGACGCCCCAGACCACCGTGATCACGAAGAGCGCCCGGCGTGGGCCGAACTTCTCGCTGATCGTCCCGCCGAACACCTGGAGGAGCGCGTACGGCAGCGAGAACGCCGCGACGATGAACCCGGCGTCGGTCTCGGAGAGACCGAACTCGTCGGTGATGTGCGGGAGAGCGGTGGAGATGTTCGTGCGGTCGATGTACGAGATGGCGTACATGAAGCACAGGAGCAGGAGGACCCGTCCGCGGATGCGTCCGCGGAACGGGGTCCCCGTGGTCGGTGCCGGGGCGGGGGCAGGGGCCGTGGTCATGGGGTCTCTTCGGTCGGGTTGCTGAACGGACCGCAGGCTACGACCGTTGCCGATCAGGATCCTCGGAGACCGCTATCAGCGGAGAGTACGCCGTGGGCGAGCAGAGCCCTCCGATGTCAGGGGCCGCGCCTACTGTTGCAGGCATGGGAGTTGCCATCGAGCCCACGCGCGCCATCCGACCCTTCGAGGTCATCAGCGAGTACTCACCGAGCGGCGACCAGCCCGCCGCGATCGCCGAACTGGCAGGGCGCATCAACGCGGGTGAGACCGACGTCGTGCTGCTCGGCGCGACCGGTACCGGCAAGTCGGCGACCACCGCCTGGCTCATCGAGCAGGTGCAGCGGCCCACCCTCGTGCTCGCGCACAACAAGACGCTGGCGGCTCAGCTCGCGAACGAGTTCCGCGGTCTCCTGCCGAACAACGCCGTCGAGTACTTCGTGTCGTACTACGACTACTACCAGCCCGAGGCGTACGTCCCGCAGACCGACACCTTCATCGAGAAGGACTCGTCCGTCAACGCCGAGGTCGAGCGGCTCCGGCACTCGACGACGAACTCGCTGCTCAGCCGTCGCGACACCGTGGTGGTCTCGACCGTGTCGTGCATCTACGGTCTCGGCACGCCGGAGCAGTACATGAACGCCTCGGTCGCGCTGCACGTCGGTCAGACGATCTCCCGTGACCAGCTCGTCCGCAAGTTCGTCAGCATGCAGTACCAGCGCAACGACGTCGACTTCGCCCGTGGGACGTTCCGGGTGCGGGGAGACACGCTCGAGATCATCCCGATGTACGAAGAGCACGCGATCCGCATCGAGATGTTCGGCGACGAGATCGAGGCGCTCTCGTCCCTGCACCCGCTGACCGGCAACGTCATCGACGACCTGCCCGCCGTCTCGATCTTCCCGGCGTCGCACTACGTCGCCGACACCGACGTCATGCACCGGGCCATCGGATCGATCAAGGAGGAACTGGCCGAACGCCTCGCCGAGCTCGAGGGCCAGGGCAAGCTGCTCGAAGCCCAGCGGCTCCGGATGCGCACGACGTTCGACATCGAGATGATGGAGCAGATCGGCTTCTGCTCGGGCATCGAGAACTACTCGCGGCACATGGACGGCCGTGGGCCGGGCGAGGCCCCGCACTGCCTCATCGACTACTTCCCGGACGACTTCCTCATCGTCATCGACGAGTCGCACGTCACCGTGCCGCAGATCGGCGCGATGTACGAGGGCGACGCCTCCCGGAAGCGCACGCTCGTCGAGCACGGGTTCCGCCTGCCGAGCGCCATGGACAACCGACCGCTGAAGTGGGAGGAGTTCCTCGACCGCGTCGGGCAGAAGGTGTTCTTGTCGGCGACCCCGGGCAAGTACGAGCTGGGCATCACGGACAGCGTGGTCGAGCAGATCATCCGTCCGACCGGCCTGGTCGACCCCGAGATCATCGTCAAGCCGAGCGACGGCCAGATCGACGACCTGCTCGAGGAGATCACGCAGCGGGTGGACAAGGACGAGCGCGTACTCGTCACCACGCTCACCAAGCGGATGGCCGAGGAGCTCACCGACTTCCTCGGCAACGCCGGGGTCCGGGTGCGGTACCTGCACTCCGACGTCGACACCCTCAAGCGCGTCGAGCTCCTCACCGAGCTGCGACAGGGTGTGTACGACGTGCTCATCGGCATCAACCTGCTGCGTGAGGGCCTCGACCTGCCGGAGGTCTCGCTCGTCGCGATCCTCGACGCCGACAAGGAGGGCTTCCTCCGGTCGTCGACGTCCCTCATCCAGACCATCGGTCGCGCCGCCCGCAACGTGTCGGGCCAGGTGCTCATGTACGCCGACAAGATGACCGACTCCATGAAGCAGGCCATCGAGGAGACCGACCGCCGTCGCGAGAAGCAGGTCGCGTACAACCTGGAGCACGGCATCGACCCGCAGCCGCTCCGCAAGAAGATCGCGGACATCACCGAGGTCCTCAACCGCGAGAGCGACGACACCCGTGAGCTCCTCGAGCGTCGGGGTGGTGGCGTGCGGGACGGCCGACGGGCGCCCACGCCGTCCCTCCGTCGCGAGGGCATCGCGGGCGAAGGCGCGACGCAGCTCGAAGCGACGATCGCGGATCTCAACGACCAGATGCTGCAGGCTGCCGCCGAGCTCAAGTTCGAACTGGCGGCGCGGCTCCGGGACGAGGTGCAGGACCTCAAGAAGGCGCTGCGGCAGATGGAGTCCGCCGGACATGTCGTCTGAGTCGAGCCCGTCCACCGCAGACGGTGCCGTCTCGGGCGACCGGCAGCGGACGGTGGTGGTCACGGGTGCGAGCGCCGGGCTGGGGTACCAGGCGGCGGAGCAGCTCGCCGCGGCCGGCCACCGGGTCGTCCTCGCCACCCGGAACCGCGAGAAGGCAGCCGCCGCGGAGCGCAGCATCCGGCAGCAGGTACCCGCGGCGACGCTCGACCACCTGCACCTCGACCTCGCGGACCTCGACTCGGTCCGGGCGGCCGCGGCCGAACTGGCCCGACGGGGAGCGGTCGACGCGGTCCTCAACAACGCCGGAGTGGTCGGGTCCCGCCAGCGCCGCTCAACCGCGCAGGGGCACGAGTTGCAGGTCGGGACGAACCACCTGGGCCACTTCGCCTGGACGGCCCTGGTGCTGCCGCTCCTGCAGGAGACCGGAGGTCGCGTCGTGCACCTCGGCTCGATCTCGCACCGCTGGGTCACCCTCGACCGACACGATCCGCTCGCCGCCGGGCACTACTCCGGATACCGCCAGTACGGGCGCAGCAAGCTCGCGGTGATGCTCTTCGGGTTCGAGCTCGCGCAGCGTCTCGCCGACGCCGGGTCGCCGGTGTCGAGCGTCGTGGCGCACCCCGGACTCGCGCTCGACTCGCTGACGCCGGCCCGACCAGAGGTGAGCGTCGCGCGGACCGAGCCGGGCTGGGTCCGTCCCGGGCAGCGGTGGATCGCCCAGGGCAAGGACGCCGGGGCCGTGCCGCTCGTGCGCGCCGTGGTCGGTGGCGACGTGCGGTCGGGTGAGTACTGGGGGCCGGACGGCTGGTTCCAGCTCCGGGGTGGGCCTGCCGTCGTGCCGGCGGAACCGCGGGCGCACGACCGGACCGAAGCCGCGCGGTTGTGGGCCGCCAGTGAAGCCGCCTCCGGGGTCGCGTTCGCTCTGGACGCACTCGGCTGAGTCGTCCGGGCGGGCGTTTGTCGGAGCCGGTTCGTAGAATCGTCTGCGATGACCATCACCTCTGACCGCGGAACCGCCATGCCCGGACCCGACGACTTCGACGAGCCGTCGGACCTGCACCTGCCCGGCGGTACAGCACCCCACGACACGTCGACGCTGAGCGTCCGCGGCGCGCGGGTGCACAACCTCCGAGACGTCGACCTCGAGATCCCGCGCGACTCCCTCGTCGTGTTCACCGGCTTGTCCGGATCGGGCAAGTCCTCGTTGGCCTTCGACACGATCTTCGCCGAGGGACAGCGCCGGTACGTCGAGTCCCTGTCGGCGTACGCGCGCCAGTTCCTCGGACAGGTCGACCGACCCGACGTCGACTTCATCGAGGGGCTGTCGCCCGCCGTGTCGATCGACCAGAAGTCGACGAACCGGAACCCGCGGTCGACCGTCGGCACCATCACCGAGGTCTACGACTACATGCGTCTGCTCTGGGCGCGCATCGGCATCCCGCACTGCCCCGTCTGTGGCGAGGTGATCAGCAAGCAGAGCGTGCAGCAGATCGCCGACCAGCTCATGACGCAGGAGACCGGTACCCGGTTCCAGGTGCTCGCGCCGATCGTGTCGAAGAAGAAGGGCGAGTTCGTCGACCTCTTCCAGGAGCTCGCGGCGTCCGGCTACTCCCGTGCGATCGTCGACGGAGAGCGCATCCAGCTCAGCAACCCGCCGACGCTCAAGAAGCAGGTCAAGCACGACATCTCGGTCATCGTCGACCGCCTGGTCGCCAGCGACGACATCCTCGGCCGACTGACCGACTCGCTCGAGACGGCTCTGCGCCTCACGAACGGCACGGTCGCGATCGACCTCGTCGACCACGAGGGCCCGGGTGCGGTGCGGACGTACTCCGAGAACCTCTCCTGCCCGAACAACCATCCGCTGGCCCTCACCGAGATCGAGCCGCGGACCTTCTCGTTCAACGCCCCGTTCGGCGCCTGCCCGGAGTGCTCCGGCCTCGGGACCCGCATGTCGGTCGATCCGGACCTCGTGCTCGGCGACCCCGAAGCGTCCCTGGCAGACGGTGTCCTGCTGCCCTGGACCGGGACGAGCGGCCTGTACTCCTACTTCGAGAAGCTGCTCGCCGGCCTCGGCAAGGAGCTCGGCTTCCGTCTCGACACCCCGTGGAACCAGCTGCCGTCGTCGGTGCAGGCCGCCATCCTCACCGGCAAGGACTTCGAGGTCTCGGTGTCGTGGAAGAACCGCTTCGGCCGCGAGATGCGGTACACGAGCGGGTTCGAGGGCGTGATGCCCTACATCGAGCGCAAGTTCGCCGAGGCCGAGACCGACTCGCAGCGCCAGCGGTTCCAGGGATACCTGCGCGAGGTGCCGTGCCCCGTGTGTGACGGCACCCGTCTCAAGCCCGAGGTCCTGGCGGTCACGGTCGACGGCCGGAGCATCGCGGACGTCACGGACATGGCCCTCGACGAGGCCTACGGGTTCATGGCGGACATCACGCTCACGGCGCGCGAGGCGCACATCGCCGCGGCCGTCCTGCGCGAGATCCGGGCGCGGCTCGAGTTCCTGCTCGAGGTCGGCCTCAACTACCTCACCCTGGCACGTGGCGCCGGTGGTCTCTCCGGTGGCGAGGCGCAGCGCATCCGGCTCGCGACCCAGATCGGTTCCGGGCTGACCGGCGTGCTGTACGTCCTCGACGAGCCGAGCATCGGGTTGCACCAGCGCGACAACCGTCGGCTCATCGACACGCTCGTGAAGCTCAAGGACCTCGGCAACACGCTCATCGTGGTCGAGCACGACGAGGACACGATCCGCACGGCGGACTGGGTCGTCGACATCGGACCCGGCGCGGGCGTCAACGGCGGCAACGTCGTACACTCGGGTTCGTACGACGACATGATCGAGAACCGCGAGTCCATCACGGGTGACTACCTCGCCGGGCGCCGGGCGATCGAGATGCCGTCGGAGCGTCGGAAGGTCAACCGCAAGCGGGTCATCAGCGTGCAGGGCGCGCGGGCGAACAACCTCAAGGACGTGGACGTCGACTTCCCGCTCGGGGTCTTCACCGCGGTCACCGGGGTCAGCGGCTCCGGCAAGTCGACGCTCGTCAACGACATCCTGTACAAGGTGCTGGCCAACCAGCTCAACGGTGCCCGGCACATCGCGGGCAAGCACACCCGGGTGAAGGGCCTCGACCAGCTGGACAAGGTCGTGCACGTCGACCAGGCCCCCATCGGACGGACGCCGCGCTCGAACCCGGCGACCTACACGGGTGTCTTCGACCGCATCCGTCAGCTGTTCGCGGAGACCCCCGAGGCGAAGACCCGCGGGTACCAGCCCGGACGCTTCAGCTTCAACGTCAAGGGCGGCCGCTGCGAGAACTGCTCGGGCGACGGCACCATCAAGATCGAGATGAACTTCCTGCCCGACGTCTACGTCGCGTGCGAGGTCTGCGGCGGCGCCCGGTACAACCGCGAGACGCTGCAGGTGCACTACAAGGGCAAGAGCATCTCCGAGGTGCTCGACATGCCGATCAGCGAGGCGGCCGAGTTCTTCGAGCCGATCTCGGCGATCCACCGGTACATGCAGACCCTCGTCGACGTCGGCCTCGGCTACGTGCGACTCGGGCAGAGCGCGACGACGCTCTCCGGCGGGGAGGCACAGCGGGTCAAGCTCGCGACCGAGCTGCAGCGTCGTTCGAACGGCCGCACGGTCTACGTGCTCGACGAGCCGACCACGGGTCTGCACTTCGAGGACGTCCGGAAGCTGCTCCTCGTGCTGCAGAGCCTGGTCGACAAGGGCAACACCGTCATCACCATCGAGCACAACCTCGACGTCATCAAGTCCGCCGACTGGCTCATCGACATGGGCCCGGAGGGCGGGTCGGGCGGCGGCACGGTGCTGGCCACGGGCACCCCGGAGCACGTCGCCGACGTCCCGGAGAGCCACACCGGCGTCTTCCTCCGCGAGATCCTCGACGCGCAGGACGCCCGCGTGGGCAAGGAGCGGTCCGTGGGTGCACGTCGAGCAGGTGCACAGCAGGCAGGTGCTCGCTAGGTGGCGGACACCGTCCCGTGGCGGCCGAAGGCGGGGGAGATCCCGACCGACCCCGGCGTGTACCGGTGGCGTGACGGCAACGGCCGCGTGCTGTACGTCGGCAAGGCGAAGAACCTCCGCGCCCGGCTGAGCAACTACTTCGCGCCGCTGCACACCCTGCACGAACGGACCCGGCGCATGGTCCTCACGGCGCAGAGCGTCGAGTGGACCACGGTCGGCTCGGAGATCGAGGCGCTCCAGTTGGAGTACACCTGGATCAAGGAGTTCGATCCGCCCTTCAACGTCAAGTTCCGTGACGACAAGTCGTACCCGTACATGGCGATCACGATGGCCGACGAGGCGCCGCGGGTGATGGTCACGCGCAACCGGAAGATCAAGGGCGCGAAGTACTTCGGCCCGTACCCGAAGATCTGGGCCGTGCACGACACCATCGACCTGATGATCAAGGTCTTCCCGATCCGCACCTGTTCGGAGTCGTCCTACAAGCGCGCCATGCAGACCGGCAAGCCGTGCTTCCCGGGGCAGATCGGCAAGTGCGGCGGGCCGTGCTCGCAACGCGTCACGATCGAGGAGCACCGTGCGCTCGTCGAGGAGTTCGTGCGGTTCATGGGCAGCTACGACCGTCGCGTGATCACGCAGCTCCGGCAGCGGATGGCGGCCTCGGCCGACGCCATGCAGTACGAGCAGGCAGCCCGGTACCGCGACCAGGTCGAGGCCCTCGAAGCCGTGCTCGAGAAGTCCGCGGTCGTGCTCAAGGACTCGGTCGACCTCGACCTGTTCGGCATCGCCGAGGACGAGCTGGCCGCCGCCGTGCAGCTGTTCTCGGTGCGCGGCGGACGCATCCGCGGTGTGCGCGGCTGGGTCGTCGACAAGGAGCTCGACATCAGCACGGGCGACCTCGTCGAGCAGATCGTGCAGGGCGTCTACACCGGCAGCGAACTGCCCGCCGGGGCCGGCGGCGAGGAACCGCCTCGTGAGGTCGTCGTACCGGTCCTGCCCGACGACGCCGATGCCCTGCAGCAGTGGCTCAGCGACCGCCGGGGTGGCCGTGGCACGAAGCTCAGCACCGCCCAGCGCGGTGACCGGGCGGGTCTCGCCCGGACGGCTTCGCAGAACGCCCAGCAGGCGCTCACGCTCTACAAGACGAAGCGCTCGGCCGACTACACGACCCGGGCGGCGGCCCTCGCCGACATCCAGGAGGCGCTCGGCATGACCGAGGCGCCCCTGCGGATGGAGTGCTACGACATCTCGCACCTGCAGGGGACGAACGTCGTCGCGTCGATGGTCGTGTTCGAGGACGGCCTGCCGCGCAAGGACCAGTACCGGCGTTACACGATCGCCGAGACCACCGACGACACCGACAGCATGTACCAGGTGCTGACCCGTCGACTGGCGCGTCTCGACGAGGACGCGGCCGTGCCGGACGTGCCCGACGTGACCGGCGACGCCGTCGTCGAGGGGTCGAAGCCGACGAAACGCTTCGCGTACCGGCCGCAGCTCCTCGTCGTCGACGGTGGGCAGCCCCAGGTCGCCGCGGCGAAGCGTGCGCTCGACGAGGCCGGGGTCAGCGACATCGCCCTGGTCGGCATCGCGAAGCGTCTCGAGGAGCTCTGGCTGCCCGATGACGACTTCCCGGTCATCCTGCCGCGCAACTCCGAGGCGCTCTTCCTCATCCAGCGTCTCCGCGACGAGGCCCACCGCTTCGCCATCTCGCACCAGCGGACGCGACGGAAGCGGGACGTCAAGTCGCAGCTGTCCGAGATCCCCGGGCTCGGACCGAACCGCGTGGCCGCGCTGTTGAAGCACTTCGGCTCAGTGGCCCGCCTCCGCCAGGCCACAGCGGAAGAGGTCGCCGAGGTGCCGGGCGTCGGGCCCGCGACGGCGGCCGCCGTGGTGCGCAAGCTCACGACGGTCCCGGTGGACACCCCCGAGTCGGCCAGCGCGCCCACCCCGAGCAGCGCGCCCACCCCGGCCAGTGCACCCACCCCGACCAGTGCGCCCGGCGCGCATGACGCCCGCACGGCCCCGGCGACCGGACGGTAGCCTGGTCCTCGACCTGGGCCGGCGGCGCTCGAACCGGCCGGGCGACCCGCCCGCACCACGACGGAGCTCCTTCGCAGATGACCGACACCACCTCGCAGCAGCAGCACGACGTCCTCATCGTGACCGGCATGTCCGGCGCCGGGCGGTCGACGGTGGGGAAGGCGCTCGAGGACCTCGGCTGGTACGTGGTCGACAACCTCCCGACGCAGATGCTCGGGCCGCTGACCGACCTGGCGGACCGGGCGGGGGAGTCGATCCCGAAGATCGCGACCGTCGTCGACGTGCGCGGCGGGCGGTTCTTCACGGACCCCGAGCACGCCGTCCAGCAGCTGCGCGAGAGCACCAGCGCCCGGGTCCGGGTGCTGTTCCTCGAAGCAACCGACCAGGTCCTGGTCCGGCGCTTCGAACAGGTCCGACGGCCCCACCCGCTGCAGGGCGAGGACACGCTGCTCGACGGCATCGCACGGGAGCGCACCCGCCTGCTCGGCCTGCGCGAGGCGTCGGACATGATCATCGACACGTCCGACCTGAACATCCACCAGCTCGCGAACGCCGTCACCGAGAAGTTCGCCGAGGACCGCTTCGTCGGCGTCCAGGTCACCCTGATGAGCTTCGGGTTCAAGTACGGCCTGCCCGCCGACGCCGACATGGTCGCCGACGTGCGCTTCATCCCGAACCCCTACTGGGTGCCGGAACTGCGGCCGCACACGGGGCTCGACAAGCCGGTGTCCGACTACGTCCTGGAGCAGCCCGGGGCGCGTCCGTTCGTCGACCGCTACGCCTCCGTCCTCGAGCCGGTGTTCGAGGGGTACCAGCGGGAGAACAAAAGACACGCTACGATCGCCATCGGCTGTACCGGCGGCAAGCACCGTTCGGTCGCCATCGTCGCCGAGCTGGCGAGCCTCCTCCGCGGGATGCCCAACGTCGCCGTGCGTGTGAAGAACCGAGATCTCGGCCGGGAGTGACCGTCCCACCGGCCGTCTCGACACGCGTGCGCCCCGGGGCCGCGGAACCCCACCCCGAAGAACGTAAGGAATGATGCCGTGCCGTTGACTGCCGAGGTGAAGGACGAACTGGCCAGGGTCGTCGTCAACCGGAACACGGTCCGCGCCGCCGAGCTCGCGACCGTGCTCCGGTTCGCTGGGGGCCTGCACGTCATCTCCGGCCGGATCGCCGTCGAGGTCGAGCTCGACACCCGGATCATCGTGCACCGCGTCCGGAAGGACCTCGCCGAGCTGTACGGCGTGCGGAGCGAGGCCTCCGTCGGGTCGACCGCGTCGTCGCGGCGCGGGACCCGGTACCTCGTCCGCGTCCTCGAGGCCGGTGAGACCCTGGCCCGCCAGACCGGGCTCATGGACGCCCGTCGCCGTCCGGTGCGCGGGCTGCCGAACCGCCTGACGACCGGCACCCGCGAGGACCTCGCCGCCATCTGGCGCGGCGCGTTCCTCGCCTCCGGCACCCTGACCGACCCGGGTCGTGCCGCAGCGCTCGAGGTCACCTGCCCCGGCAACGAAGCGGCGATGGCGCTCGTCGGCGCTGCCTCCCGCCTCGGCATCGCCGCGAAGGGCCGCGAGGTCCGTGGGGTCCACCGGGTCGTCATCCGCGACGGCGAGGCCATCGGACAGATGCTCACCGCGATGGGCGCCGCCCGGACGACGGCCGACTGGGAGGAGATGCGCCAGCGCCGGGAGGTCCGTGCCACCGCCAACCGCCTCGTGAACTTCGACGACGCGAACCTGCGTCGTTCGGCGCAAGCCGCGGTCGCCGCGTGCGCCCGGGTCGAGCGGGCGCTGGAGATCCTCGGCGACGAGGTCCCCGACCACCTGCAGTACGCCGGCACCCTGCGGCTCGAGCACCGCGACGCGTCGCTGGACGAGCTCGGCCAGCACGCCGACCCGCCCATGACGAAGGACGCCATCGCCGGTCGGATCCGCCGACTGCTGGCGATGGCCGACAAGCGTGCCGCCGACCTCGGCGTCCCCGGCACCGAGGCGAGCGTGCCCGAGGAACTCGAAGGCGCCTGACCGACTCGTCCCCTCCGGACCCCCGCGGCCACTGCGCGCCGACCCGCCCCGGGTCGGCGTCATGCAGGTGGTCCGTGGGGGTCCGACTGCTAGGGTCGTGAGGGCGACGTCACGGGCGTATCGTCCACGACACGTGGGCCGGCCGTCGTCCCCGACGACACCTCCACACTCCGAAAAGCAGTGCCTCCCCGAGGCGCTCCACACCCAACAGGAGAACCATTGACCGTCAAGATCGGTATCAACGGCTTCGGCCGGATCGGCCGTAACTTCTTCCGCGCCGCTCTGGCCAAGGGCAGCGACCTCGAGATCGTGGCGGTGAACGACCTCACCGACAACGCCGCGCTCGCGAACCTGCTCAAGTACGACTCGATCACCGGCAAGCTCGGCGTCTCCGTCGAGCTCGACGGCGACAACATCGTCGTCGACGGCAAGGCCATCAAGGTCCTCGCCGAGCGCGACCCCGCCAACCTCCCCTGGGGCGAACTGGGCGTCGACATCGTCATCGAGTCCACGGGCTTCTTCACCAAGGCCGCCGATGCGCAGAAGCACATCGACGCCGGCGCCAAGAAGGTCATCATCTCCGCCCCGGCGACCGGTGACGACGTCACCATCGTCCTCGGCGTGAACGAGGACACCTACGACGCGGCGAACCACCACATCATCTCCAACGCCTCGTGCACCACGAACAGCCTCGCGCCGCTCGCCAAGGTGTTCCACGACGCGTTCGGCATCGAGCGCGGTCTCATGACCACGGTCCACGCCTACACCGCCGACCAGAACCTGCAGGACGGCCCGCACAAGGACCCGCGTCGTGCCCGTGCCGCGGCCCTGAACATCGTCCCGACCTCCACGGGTGCGGCGAAGGCCATCGGCCTGGTCCTCCCGGAGCTCGCCGGCAAGCTCGACGGCTTCGCGCTCCGCGTGCCGGTCCCGACCGGTTCGATCACGGACCTCACGCTCGAGACCAAGTCGGACGTCACGGTCGACGAGATCAACGCCGTCTACAAGGCCGCCGCCGAGGGCCCGCTGAAGGGCATCCTGCTCTACAGCGAGGACCCGCTGGTGTCGACCGACATCACGACGGACCCGCACTCCTCGATCTACGACTCCGGCCTGACCAAGGTCATGGGCAACCTCGTCAAGATCACCTCGTGGTACGACAACGAGTGGGGCTACTCGAACCGCCTGGTCGACCTGACCGAGTTCGTGGGCGAGAAGCTCTGACCTGATGGCTCTCCGCACCCTCGAGGACCTCGGCGACCTCGCCGGCAAGCGTGTCGTCGTCCGCTGTGACCTGAACGTCCCGCTCAAGGACGGCACGATCACGGACGACGGCCGTGTGCGCGCGTCGTTGACCACGCTCAACACGTTGATCACCGCCGGCGCGCGCGTGATCGTCGTGTCGCACCTCGGCCGACCCGACGGCACACCGACGCCGGAGTACTCGCTCGCGCCGGTCGCCCAGCGGCTGTCCGAACTGCTGGCCAAGCCGGTGGCGTTCGTCGGCGAGACCGTCGGCGACGAAGCGACCGCGGCCGCCGAGGCCCTCGAGGACGGTGACGTCCTGCTGCTCGAGAACCTCCGGTTCAACCCGGAGGAGACCTCGAAGGACGCCGCCGAACGCGGAGCCTTCGCCGACCGCATCGCAGCCCTCGGGGACGCCTTCGTCTCCGACGGGTTCGGTGTCGTGCACCGCAAGCAGGCTTCGGTCTACGAGCTGGCATCGGCCCTCCCGAGTGCCGCCGGTCAGCTCATCGAGCAGGAGCTCACGGTGCTCGAGCGCCTGACCGAGGAACCCGAGCGGCCCTACACCGTCGTCCTCGGCGGCTCGAAGGTCAGCGACAAGCTCGGGGTCATCGACCACCTGCTGCCGCGCGTCGACACCATCTGCATCGGTGGCGGCATGCTCTTCACCTTCCTCGCGGCCCAGGGCCACGGGGTGGCGAAGTCGCTGCTCGAGCAGGACCAGCTGGACACCGTCCGGGAGTACCTGTCCCGAGCGACCGAGCTCGGCGTGACCATCGACCTGCCGACCGACGTCGTGGTGGCCTCCGGCTTCGCCGCCGACGCCGAGCACGAGACGGTGGCCGCCGACGCCATCGAGTCCTCGTCGTTCGAAGCGGACGGCATCGGGCTCGACATTGGCCCGGAGACGGCGGAGCGGTTCGCCGCAGCGGTGTCCTCGTCGAAGACCGTGTTCTGGAACGGCCCGATGGGCGTGTTCGAGTTCCCGGCCTTCGCCGCGGGCACGAAGACCGTCGCGCAGGCGCTCACCGAGGTCGACGGCCTCGGCGTCGTCGGCGGTGGTGACTCGGCAGCCGCCGTCCGGTCTCTCGGCTTCGCCGACGACCAGTTCGGCCACATCTCCACCGGTGGTGGGGCGAGCCTCGAGTTCCTCGAGGGCAAGTCGCTCCCCGGCCTCGAAGCGCTGGGGTGGTCCGCATGACCCGCACGCCGCTCATCGCGGGCAACTGGAAGATGAACCTGGACCACCTCCAGGCCATCGCCACCGTCCAGAAACTCGCGTGGACCCTGAAGGACGCCCGTCACGACCACGCCGACGTCGAGGTCGCGGTGTTCCCGCCCTTCACGGACCTGCGGAGCGTGCAGACGCTCATCTCCGCCGACAAGCTGCCCATCGCGTTCGGCGCCCAGGACCTGTCGCAGTACGACTCCGGTGCCTACACCGGTGACGTCTCGGGCGCGTTCCTCGCCGCACTGGACGCGAAGTACGTGATCGTCGGCCACTCCGAGCGTCGCACCATGCACGGTGAGACCGACGAGATCGTGGCCGCCAAGACCGCAGCTGCCGTGAAGCACGGGCTGGTGCCGGTCGTCTGCGTCGGGGAGACGGGCGAACAGCGTGAGCAGCGCGGCGCCGGGGTCGTCCCGGTCGAGCAGTTGCAGATCGTCCTCGCTGCCGTGCAGCCGGCCGAGATCGTCGTGGCGTACGAGCCGGTGTGGGCCATCGGCTCCGGCCAGGCGGCCACGGCAGAGCAGGCGCAGGACGAGTGTGCTGCCCTGCGTCGCGGCATCGCTGCTGCCTGGGGTGACCAGGCCGCTGCCGACACGCGCGTCCTGTACGGCGGTTCGGTGAAGTCGGGCAACATCGCGGGCTTCCTCCGTGAGCCCGACGTCGACGGCGCGCTCGTCGGTGGCGCGTCCCTCGACGTGCAGGAGTTCGCCGCCATCGCGCGGTTCCAGCAGCACGTCGGTCTGTAGACCAGCACCGCCGAGGCGCGACGGGCACCGCCCGTCGCGCCTCGTGCTGTGCCCCTCCCGCACCGCTCAACCCGCCCGGTTCCCGAGCGCGCGCCGCGCGACCGGTATACTCGGATGGCTGACTGACACGAAAGGTACGTCGTGGCGATACTCTCCGTCGTGCTGCAGGTCCTGCTCGCGATCACGAGCCTCCTGCTCACGCTCCTCATCCTCCTGCACAAGGGTCGCGGTGGCGGCCTCTCCGACATGTTCGGCGGTGGTGTGACGAGCAACCTCGGGGCATCCGGCGTCGCCGAGCGCAATCTGAACCGCATCACCGTGATCCTCGGGCTCCTCTGGATCTCGAGCATCATCGTGCTCGGTCTCATCAACAAGTTCACGGCAGGGAGCTGACATGGCATCCGGAGGAAGCGCCATCCGCGGGTCGCGCGTGGGCGCAGGCCCGATGGGCGAACAGGACCGCGGGGTCCAGGCCGAACGCGTCGCGATCTCCTACTGGGACGCGATGGGCAACGAGGTCGTACGGTACTTCGCCGCGAACCTCCCCGACGAGGAGATCCCCGAGACGGTCGACTCCCCGTCCACCGGTCTCCCGGCCGGCCGCGACAAGGAGAACCCGCCGCAGGTCGCCAAGACCGAGCCGTACAAGACGCACCTGGCGTACGTGAAGGAACGGCGTACCGAGGAAGAGGCGGCGCAGCTCCTCGAGGACGCACTGCAGCAGCTCCGCCAGCGCCGCGGTACCGCCGCCAAGTAGCACTCGACGTCCGAAGGCCCCCGCACCGTTGGTGCGGGGGCCTTCGTCATGGGTCAGGTCGTCAGCCCTGCGCGCGCGGTCGCGTGACCACGTCCGGCGGGTCTCGCACGGCCGACGCCGGGCGCAGACAGACGGGAGGCGCGGTGCCAGCTGGCACCGCGCCTCCCGTCCGTGAGTGATCGCGTCTAGTAGGTCGACGCGATGAGGTTCTCCGGAACGTCGCGCGCGGCGTCCTGGTCGACGAAGAAGACGGTGCGCTTCCGGCCCTGCACACCACCGACCGGTACCTCGTCCACCGCGGCACCCGCCAGGGCGAGCCCGAGCACGGACGCCTTCTCGGCGCCGGAGAGGATGACCCAGACCCGCTGCGACGCATTGATCACCGGGTAGGTGAGCGTCAGGCGCTGGGCTGGCGGCTTGGGGGAGTCGTCCACGGACACGACCATGCGGTCGGTGACGCGCAGCTGCGGGAACTCCGGGAACAGCGACGCCGTGTGGCCGTCCGGTCCGACGCCGAGGAGCGTGATGTCGAACCGCGGTGCATCGGCGGAGTCCGGCGCGGCGTCGTGCAGCTCGCGCTCGTACTGGTCCGCGGCCTCGTCGATCGTCAGACCGGCGTCGGACGCGGCCATGAGGTGGATGTTCTCGACCGGGATGCTGACGTGGTCGAGGAAATCGGTCTGCGTACCGGCGTCGTTGCGGTCGGCGTCACCCGCGGGCACCCAGCGCTCGTCGACCCACCAGACGTGCACCTTCGACCAGTCGACGCTCTCCTGCGCCTGCGATTGCCCGATCGCCGCGAGCACCAGGGTCGAGACCGAGCCACCGCTGATCGCGATGTCGGCCCGCCCCTGCTCGTCGAGCACGTCGATGATCTTCGTGATGAAGCGTGCGGCGACGGAGGCGCCGAGGGCCTGCTTGTCGGGGTGCACCAGCACCCGCCGTTCGTTGGTCACGTGACTCCCGTGTTCGTGATGCGGCCACCCATGTGACCGCGGTCGGTCCGGCCGGCCGTCCGGCCCGCCCGACCTGACGGGCAGGGCGGGGGAGGACGGACGGTCGGACCGTGGCGGTGGTCAGCCCGCGATGCGTTCGCGGAGCTTGGCCACCCCGTGCTTGACGACGTCTCCGAAGAGGACGTCCGGGTCGAGTCTACGGAGTTCCTCGGCCAGGCAGTCGCGCAGGTTCCGGCGCGGCAACGACAGGTCGTGCGTCGGTTGCCCCGGCATCGACAGGGTCGCGACGTCGACCAGGGAACGCTCGAGTTCGATCGTGCCGGAGTCGCGCACGAGCTTCACGCCGTGGATGCCGCTCGAGCCCGTCGCCCGCGGTGAGGTGGTGACCTCCACGGGGACCTTGAGCTGGAGGCCGAGCCACGCGGCGAGGAGCACCGTCGACGGGCTGTCGAACGCACCGGAGACCTCGACCGCGGTGATCGGCTCGAACGGCGGCTGGTCGAGCGCGGCCGCCAGCTGGTTCCGCCACAGCGTGAGGCGCGTCCAGGCGAAGTCCGTGTCACCGGGCGCGTAGGAGTCCGCGAGCGCCATGATCGCGGCGTTCGGGTCCTTCTGCGCCGCGGCGTCGGTGATCCGCCGCTGGGCGATCCGGCCGAGCGGCGAGACCGACGGCTTCTCCGGCGCGGCTTCCGGCCACCAGGCGACGACGGGCGCGTCGGGGAGGAGCAGTCCGGTGACCAGGCTCTCCTCGTCCGCAGCGGTCTCGCCGTAGGCGCGGAGGACGATGACCTCGCTGGCGCCCGCGTCGCTGCCGACGCGGATCTGCGCGTCGAGACGACCGGGGGACGCGACGTCACCCTCGTTCTTCGACACGATGACGACGCGCATCGGGTGCTCGCGGGACGCCTGGTTGGCAGCCTCGATGGCCTCTTCCTCGCGACCGAGGGCGGTCGAGACGATGAGGGTGAGCACGCGGCCGAGAGCGACGGCCCCGCCCTCCTCGCGGATGTGCACCAGGGTCTTCTGGATCTTCGAGACCGTGGTGTTCGGCAGGTCGATCTTCATGGACGCCTCCAGGTCCGACCGTCGCGGGCGAGGAGTTCGTCGGCCGATGCCGGACCCCACGTGCCAGGACGGTACTGTTCGGGCTGGCCCTGTGTCCGCCAGAACTCCTCGATCGGGTCGAGGATCTTCCAGGACAGCTCGACCTCCTGGTGCCGCGGGAACAGCGGCGGGTCACCGAGGAGCACGTCGAGGATGAGCCGTTCGTAGGCCTCGGGGGAGGCCTCGGTGAACGCGTGGCCGTAGCCGAAGTCCATCGTGACGTCGCGGACCTGCGTCCCGACGCCCGGGACCTTCGAGCCGAAGCGGAGCGTGACGCCCTCGTCCGGCTGCACGCGGATGACGAGCGCGTTCTGACCGAGCGGTGACTGTTCGATGCCGAACACGTCCTCGGGGACGCGCTTGAACACGATCGCGATCTCGGTGACGCGGCGGCCGAGACGCTTGCCGGCCCGCAGGTAGAAGGGCACGCCCTGCCAGCGGCGGGTCGCGATGTCGAGACGGATCGCGGCGTAGGTCTCCGTCGTGGACTCGGGGTTCATGCCCGCTTCCTCGAGGAACCCGAGCACCTTCTCGCCGCCCTGCCAGCCGCCGGCGTACTGCCCGCGGGCGGTCGCCGTGGACAGGTCCTCCGGCAGCCGGACCGCCGAGAGCACCTTCTCCTTCTCGGCGCGGAGGTGTCCGGCCTTGAACGAGACCGGCTCCTCCATCGCCGTGAGGGCGAGGAGTTGCAGCAGGTGGTTCTGGATGACGTCGCGTGCCGCACCGATGCCGTCGTAGTACGCGGCCCGACCGGCGACGCCGATGTCCTCGGCCATCGTGATCTGCACGTGGTCGACGTAGTTCGAGTTCCAGATGGGTTCGTACATCTGGTTCGCGAACCGGAGCGTCAGGAGGTTCTGGACGGTCTCCTTGCCGAGGTAGTGGTCGATGCGGAAGACGTCGTCCGGCGCGAAGACGCTCTCGACGATCGCGTTGAGTTCGCGGGCGGTCCGCAGGTCGGAGCCGAAGGGCTTCTCGACCACGACCCGGCTCCACGACCCGTCACGCTTCTCGGTGAGCCCGGAGAGCTTGAGCTGCTCGGTGACGACCGGGAACATCTTCGGCGGGATCGAGAGGTAGAAGGCGTGGTTGCCGAGCGTCCCACGCTCGGCGTCGAGGGTGTCGACGGTCTCCTTGAGGAGCGCGAACGCCTCGGGGTCGTCGAACGATCCCTGGACGAAGCGGATCCCCTGCTCGAGCTGACGCCAGACGTCCTCGTCGAACGGGGTCCGCGAGTGCTCCTTGACGGCGTCGTGGACGAGCTGGGAGAAGTCCTGGTCCTCCCAGTCGCGCCGAGCGAACCCGACCAGCGCGAAGCCCGGGGGCAGGAGCCCCCGGTTCGCGAGGTCGTAGACCGCGGGCATCAACTTCTTCCGGGAGAGGTCTCCCGTGACGCCGAAGATGATGAGGGTGCTGGGACCCGCGATCCGGTTCAGTCGACGGTCCGTGGGCAACCGGAGCGGGTTGTGCTCCGGGGTGATCGCCACCGGTGACATGTCGGTGAACTCCTTTGATCAGGTGGTGAGTGCGGCCGTGATGACCGATGCCGCCACCGGGAGGTCCCGGGTCGACAGGGTCAGCACCGGGCGACCGTGCTCCGCGAGGACACTCGCGTCGCCGGCGGCCTGGGCCCGGAGGAGTCGGCCGAACGTGAACGGGCGGCCGGGGACGGCGAGGTCGTCCTGCTCGTCGGAGACGATCTGCAGGAACACGCCGTTCGCGGGGCCGCCCTTGTGGTACTGGCCCGTCGAGTGCAGGAACCGGGGTCCGTACCCGAAGGTGGCGGGGCGGCCCGTGCGCGTGGCGAGGAGGTCGCGGAGGGCCTCCAGGTCGTGGTCCGCGGTGCGGTCCACGTACGCGTGCACCGCGACGTACCCGTCCGGACCGAGAGCGGCCAGGAGGCTCGACACGGCCTGGGTGAGGGTCGCTCCGGGCTCGAGTCCACCGGTCGCGGAGACGGCGATGCCGTCCTCGTCGAACGCGGGGACGACGACCGCGGAGGAGGTGCCGTCGAGCAGGGCGCGAGCGGCGACCTTGGCAGCCTCGACGTCGGGTTGGTCGAACGGGTTGATCCCGAGCAGACGCCCGGCGACCGCGACGGCGTACTCCCACACGAGGAACTGGCCGCCGAGCGTGCCGGTGATCTCGACTTCGCCGGCGGCGACGTGCCGCTCGTCGTCCCGCGAGCCGACGAGCCGGACGATCTGCATGTCGGTCAGGCCTGCGGTGACCTCGGGGGAGTCGACGTCGAGGACGACGGGGAGGAGTCCGCGGCCGTCCTTGCCGGTCGACTCGGCGATGAGCTGCTCGGCCCAGTCACCGAAGCCGAGGATGTGGGTGCCGTCAGCGACGATGCCGATCTTGTCCCGCAGGGGAGCGGTACCGGCGAGGACGGCGCCGAGCACCAGCCCGGGGTTCTCGTCGGTGTCGACGGCGAGCAGCACGCTGATCGCGTCGGCCTCGTCGAGGAGTTCGGCGATGTCGGCGCCCGCGAGCCCGGCCGGGACCAGCCCGAAGGCCGTCAGCGCGGAGTAGCGGCCGCCCACCGTCGGGTCGGCGGTGAAGACGCGGTACCCGGCCTGCCGTGCGGACGACTCGAGCGCTGAGCCCGGATCGGTCACGACGACGACGCGTCCGGCCGGGTCGATGCCGGCGTCCTGGAACGCCTGCTCGAACACCCGGCGCTGTGCGTCGGTCTCGAGGGTGGAGCCCGACTTCGACGAGACGACGAGCACGGTGCGCTCGAGCTCGGTCAGCGCGGCGCGGACCTGCGCGGGGTCGGTCGAGTCGAGGACGACCAGGGGGACACCGGCGGTGCGGGCGATGACCTCCGGAGCGAGGGACGAGCCGCCCATGCCCGCGAGCACCACCCGGTCGACGCCCTCCGCGAGCAGCTGCTCGCGGAGCGCGGCGACCTCGGCGACGAGCGGACGGGAGACGGAGACCGCCTCCACCCAGCCGAGACGCTTCGACGCCTCGGCCTCGGCGTCCGGACCCCAGAGAGCGGCGTCCTGTGCCGTGATCCCGGACGCCACCAGGTCGGTGACGAGGCGCGGGACCACCGTGTCGATGGCCCGCGCCGCGTCACCGCTGGCGGCGATGGAGACGGTCACTCCTACTTGGCGTTCTCGAGTGCGGTCTTCACGGTGTCGACGAGCTCACCCCAGGAGACGTTGAACTTGTCGACGGCCTCCTTCTCGAGGAGCGCGACGACGTCGTCGTAGTCGACACCGACGGCGGCCAGCTGGTCCATGACCTGGTTCGCGTCGTCGAAGGTGCCGGCGATGGCGTCGCCGTGGACCTCGCCGTGGTCGAAGGTCGCCTCGAGGGTCTTGCCCGGCATGGTGTTGACGGTGTTCGGGGCGGCGAGCTCGGTCACGTAGAGCGTGTCGGGCAGCGACGGGTCCTTGACACCGGTCGAGGCCCACAGCGGGCGCTGCGTGTTGGCGCCGGACTCGAGCAGGCCGAGGGCGCGCTCGGTCGCGAAGGCCTGGGTCCAGACCTGGTAGGCGAGCTGCGCGTTGGCGATGCCGGCCTTGGACTTGAGCGCGGTGGCCTCGTCGGTGCCGATCGTGTCGAGACGCTTGTCGATCTCGGAGTCGACGCGCGACACGAAGAACGATGCGACCGAGTGGATCTTGGAGAGGTCGTGGCCGGCGGCCTTGGCCTTCTCGAGCCCGCCGAGGTAGGCGTCGATGACGGCGCGGTAGCGCTCGAGCGAGAAGATCAGGGTGACGTTGACCGAGATGCCCGCACCGATGACCTCGGTGATGGCCTCGAGGCCGTCGACCGTCGCCGGGATCTTGATGAGGACGTTCTCCTTGCCGACCTTGTCGAACAGGAACTTCGCCTGCTCGATGGTCTTCGCCGTGTCGTGGGCGAGACCCGGCTCGACCTCGATCGACACGCGGCCGTCGAAGCCCTTCGTGGACGCGTAGAGCGGAGCGAAGACGTCGCAGGCGTTCGCGACGTCCTGCGTGGTGATCTCGAAGATCGCGTTCGTCACGTCGGTGCCGGCGGCGGCCAGCTCCTTGACCTGAGCGTCGTAACGCTCGCCCTTGGCGAGGGCCGAGGCGAAGATCGTCGGGTTGGTCGTGACGCCGACGACGTTGCGGTCGGCGATGAGGTTCTCGAGACGACCGGTCTCGAGGAGCTCACGGGAGAGGTCGTCGAGCCAGATGCTCACGCCGACGGCGGAGAGGGCTTCGGTGGGAGTGGTGTCAGTCATTCGCTTCTTCTCTTCTTCGTTTCGTTCGTCGGCCGCTGGGGCCGGGGTCTGTGCGGGGGCGTGCCCCCGGGACGGGAGGTCCGTGGCGGAGTCGCTGCGGGCCTCCCGTGCGGAAGGGCCGGGCCCGGATGTCCGGACCCGGCCCAGGGGGTCAGGATGCTGCTGCGATCGATTCCTTGGCGGCCGAGATCACGTGCTCGGTGGTGAAGCCGAACTCCTCGAACAGCTTCTGGTAGTCGGCCGAGGCACCGAAGTGCTCGATCGACACGCTGCGGCCGGCGTCCCCGACGATGTCGCGCCAGCTCATCGCGATGCCGGCCTCGACGGAGACGCGCGCCTTGACGGCCTTCGGCAGGACCGACTCGCGGTACGCCTCGTCCTGCTCGTGGAACCACTCGAGCGACGGAGCCGAGACGACGCGGGCGTTGATGCCCTCGCCCTTGAGCTGCTCACGCGCGTCGAGCGCGATCTGCACCTCGGACCCGGTGCCGATGAGGATGACGTCCGGCGTGCCGTTCGGGGCTTCGGCCAGGACGTAGGCGCCCTTGGCGACGTTCTTCGCGGAGGCGAGCGTCTCGCCGGAGGCGTCGCCCTCCCCACGCTCGAAGACCGGGAGGTTCTGGCGGCTCAGCGCGATGCCGGCCGGGCGGTCCTGGTGCTTGAGCATCTCGAGCCAGGCGTACGCGACCTCGTTGGCGTCCGCGGGGCGGACGACGTCGAGACCCGGGATCGCGCGGAGCGAGCTGATCTGCTCGATCGGCTGGTGCGTCGGGCCGTCCTCGCCGAGGGCGATGGAGTCGTGCGTCCAGACGTAGATCGCCGGCGCCTTCATGAGCGCGGCGAGACGGACCGCCGGACGCATGTAGTCGCTGAAGATGAGGAACGTGCCGCCGAAGGGACGGGTGTTCCCGTGCAGGACGATGCCGTTGAGGATCGAGCCCATGGCGTGCTCGCGGATGCCGAAGTGCAGGACGCGGCCGAACGGGTCGGTGGTCCAGGTCTTCGTCGTGGCCTCGGCCGGACCGAAGGACTTGCCGTCCTCGATCGTGGTGAGGTTCGACTCGGCGAGGTCGGCCGATCCACCCCAGAACTCGGGCATGAGCGGCGCGATGGCGTTGATGACCTTGCCGGAGGCGGCACGGGTCGAGACGGCCTTCTCGGAGGTGAAGACCGGCAGCGCGGCCTCGAGGCCCTCCGGGAGCTCCTTCGCCTGGACGCGGTCGAACAGCGCCTTCTTGTCGGCGTTGGCAGCGGCCCACGCGTCGAACGACTTCTGCCACTCGGCGTGCTCGGCCTGGCCCTTGGCGATCGCGCCGCGGGTGTAGTCGAGGACCTCGGGGTCGACGTCGAAGGTCTTGTCGGGGTCGAAGCCGAGGACCTCCTTGAGGCCCTTCAGCTCGTCGGCACCGAGCGCGGAGCCGTGGATCTTGCCGGAGTTCTGCTTGGTCGGCGACGGCCAACCGATGATCGTCTTGAGGACGATGAGCGACGGCTTGTCGTGGACCTGCTTGGCGGCCTCGACGGCGGCGTGGAGCGCTTCGGCGTCCTCGCTGTACTCGCCGGTCTTCTTCCAGTCGACGACCTGGACGTGCCAGCCGAGCGCCTCGTAGCGCGCGTGGACGTCCTCGGAGAACGCGATGTCGGTGTCGTCCTCGATCGAGATCTGGTTCGAGTCGTAGAACGCGATGAGGTTGCCGAGCTGCTGGCGACCGGCGAGGCTCGCGGCCTCGTTGGTCACGCCCTCCTGCATGTCGCCGTCGCCGGCGATCACGTAGGTGTAGTGGTCGAACGGCGACTGGCCGGCCGGGGTCTCCGGGTCGAACAGGCCGCGCTCGAAGCGCTGCGCGTAGGCGAAGCCCACGGAGGACGCGAGGCCCTGGCCGAGCGGACCGGTGGTGATCTCGACGCCGTCGGTGTGGCCGTACTCCGGGTGCCCCGGGGTCTTCGAGCCCCACTTGCGCAGGTGCTGCAGGTCGTCGAGCTCGAGGCCGTAGCCGTGCAGGTAGAACTGCACGTACTGCAGGATCGAGGCGTGGCCCGCCGAGAGGATGAAGCGGTCGCGGCCGATCCACGTGGAGTCGCTCGGGTCGCGACGCATCACCTTCTGGAAGAGGAGGTGAGCCAGCGGCGCGAGGCTCATCGCGGTGCCGGGGTGACCGTTGCCGGCCGCCTCGACAGAGTCGGCGGCGAGGACGCGGGCCGTGTCGACGGCCTTCCGGTCGATGGCGTCCCAGGTGAATTCAGCCACTTGGATGTTGACCCTTCATTGATGCGACATGTGCGAGGGCTCGTGCCATCGCACGGACATGTTGCCGACCCGGGGCTCCGTCGCGGTGCCGTTGCCGGCAGCCGACCGGCTCGAACGCGGCCGACGTCATCGGGGCACGCTGCGGGAGGGCCTCTCCAGCATAGTGAACCGGCACTCAGAAGGTGTCCAGGCGACCGGCGGGGCTCGATGACGTTCCCGTGGTCGGACGACCTCCGGGCGTGTCCGACTCGGCCGTCGATCGGGGTCCCGACGGGGGAGCGGACGGGATGTCCGGATCGGGGTGGACAGCGGCGGGACATCGTCGTGGCGCCGTCCATCGCGTAAACTGCAGGAAGACCGCGACCATTCCGCGGACACGCATGCCCCGACGCCGACGGTGACGTCCACCCGAGTGTGCGAACTGCAGCGAAACAGACTGAGGTTCCCTTGCCGACTGCCACCGTGACCAGGCCAGACACCGTTCGTCGGTCGATGCTGTCCCGCAAGGTCCGGGCGTACGTCTCACTCACCAAGCCGCGCGTCATGGAGCTCCTGCTCGTGACGACGGCGCCCACGATGTTCCTGGCCGAACGCGGCGTGCCCGACCTGTGGCTCGTCTTCTGGACGATGCTCGGCGGCGCGATGTCCGCTGGTTCGGCGTCGGCCTTCAACTGCTACATCGACCGTGACATCGACCGCCTGATGAAGCGGACGAGCACCCGGCCGCTCGTGACCGGTGAGCTCTCCGACCGCGAGGCGCTGGTGTTCTCGTGGGTGCTCGGCATCGCGTCCACGGTCGTCCTCGTCGTCTTCGTGAACTGGCTCGCTGCGGCCCTCAGCATCGCCGCGATCCTCATCTACGTGTTCGTCTACACGCTCTGGCTCAAGCGCCGCACCCCGCAGAACATCGTCTGGGGCGGTTCGGCCGGGTGCATGCCCGTGCTCATCGGGTGGGCCGCCGTCACCGGGTCGCTGACCTGGGCGCCGGTGATCCTCTTCATGGTGATCTTCCTCTGGACGCCGCCGCACTACTGGCCGCTGTCGATGAAGTACCGCGACGACTACGACGCCGCCGACGTGCCGATGCTCGCCGTCGTCCGTGGTCGCACCGTGGTGGGTCTGCAGGTCGTGCTGTACGCCTGGGCCACCCTGGTGTGCTCGCTGCTCCTCGTCCCCGTCGCGAACATGGGACCGCTGTACACGGTCGTCGCGCTGGCCGCCGGCATCTGGTTCGTGGTCGAGTCACACCTGCTCTACAACCGGGCGATCCAGCACATGGAGCAGGTGCAGCCGATGCGCGTCTTCCGCAGCTCGATCACCTACCTGACGCTGCTCTTCATCGCGGTGGGCATCGACCCGTTGCTGCCGCAGGTGTTCACCTTCTCGATCTGACGCGTCTCGTCCGACGACGGGCCCGGTCTCTCCACGTGGAGACCGGGCCCGCCGTCGTCGTGGTGCCGCCTGCGGGGGACGCCCGTGCCGCGCTCCTTCCGCCGAGGACGCGGGGCGCCTCCGGACGGGAGGCGTGGGACGCGGTGCCGGGTCGAGCCTCCCGTCCGGCCGCGGTACCGCACCCGGCGGCCACCCGCGAGGTGACGCTTCAGCGTGGGACACGGAGCGGGCGCAACGAGACGCCCGAGGCGCAGATGGACCCGACGGGCTCGTGCGGACAGCCGTTCGTCCGCCGGAGCGACGGTGTCGGTCGACCAACGGTGGGTGGGCTGGTGCGGACGCCTGGGCGTCAGTCCGGAACGGCGGTGTCGACGGAGGCACCACCGACGGTCTCACGGGCGGCCGCCGGAGCGTTCCGACACGCCCGCTCGACTCAGGCGCGGACGGCGTCCCGACCCGCGCTGGAACGGGTCGACAGGACCACCGCGGTCATGGCCGCCACGAGGAGTCCGGCGAGCACCATGTGCGCGCCGACGAGGCCGACGGGCAGACCGGTCTTCGCCTGCGTGAGCCCGACGGCGATCTGGACGAACTCGACCACGAGCAGCAGGAGCACCGCGCGGCTCGACATCCGCAGCCGGACGGCGCTGACCACCAGGACGAGCGTGAGGGCGAAGGTGGCGTAGGCCGGGATCGCGTGCAGGTGCTGCAGGAGTTCCGTGTCGAAGCCCGTCCGGTGCAGGGCGCCGCCGTCCACGCGCTCGCTCGCGCCGGCGTGGGGCCCGCTGCCGGTGGTGAGGATGCCGACGAGCACGGTCAGTGCGACGGCGACCACGGTGCCCCGGACGACCCCGAGGTACCAGGGCGGGACGATCCGGTCGCGGAGACGGGGGCCGTTGACCGAGCGGACGACGAGTGCCGCGGTGACGCTCGTGAGCACGGCGGACACGACGAAGTGCAATCCCACGACGTACGGGTTGAGGTTCGTGATGACCGAGATGCCGCCGATGACGGCCTGTGCCGGGATCGCCGCACCCTGGGCGAAGGCGAGCCAGAACAGCTCGGGCCGGCTCCGACGCATGCGGACCACGGCCAGGAACATCGCGATCGCGACGATGACCAACACGAAGGTGAGCAGACGGTTGCCGAACTCGATCACCCCGTGGATGCCCATCTCCGGCGTCGACACCAGGGAATCGGTCGTGCACTTCGGCCACGTCGGGCAACCGAGCCCCGATGCCGTCAGCCGTACCAGGCCACCGGTGCCGATGAGCACGACCTCGACCACGAAGGACGCCCAGGCGAGGACGACGACACGGCGGTCGACGGCCCGCGGCAGGGACCACCAGCGGGTCGGGGTCCGGACGTCCTGCTCGACGGGAGGTGCGACGCGAGTCACGAGGGTGGTGCCTTCCTGTTGTTCCGGGCCCTGGACCTGTAGGATTCGAGGGTTCAGCAGCAGTCAAGTCTAGGCAGGCGCCGGCTCCGAATGGGCCGAGATCGCCGATCGATGCCGGCGCTGCGTGCAAGCATCGACGTTGCGAGGCAGCAACACCCGGTCCGCCGTGTCGGCGGCCCGCGGTGGAATGGTGTCCGACACCACCGGGTTGTACCGGAGACGCTGTTGCGAGAAGGAAACGAGGAGACCATGTCCGACGTGCTCATCGACCGTCCCGAGCTCGAAGGGCTCGGCCAGTACGAATTCGGCTGGGCCGACTCCGACGTGGCTGGCGCCTCCGCGCGCCGAGGCCTGTCGGAAGAAGTCGTCACCGACATCTCCGAGCGCAAGGGCGAACCGGAGTGGATGCGAGCGAACCGCCTCAAGGCGCTCAAGCTCTTCGACCGCAAGCCCATGCCGTCCTGGGGTGCCGACCTGTCGGACATCGACTTCGACAACATCAAGTACTTCGTGAAGTCGACGGAGCAGCAGGCGCAGTCGTGGGAGGACCTCCCCGAGGACATCCGCGCGACCTACGAGCGTCTGGGCATCCCGGAAGCCGAGCGTCAGCGCCTGGTCGCCGGCGTCGCCGCGCAGTACGAGTCCGAGGTCGTCTACCACCAGATCCGCGAGGACCTGGAGCAGCAGGGCGTCATCTTCATGGACACCGACACGGCGCTGCGCGAGCACCCGGAGCTGTTCGAGGAGTACTTCGGCACCGTGATCCCGGCCGGCGACAACAAGTTCGCCGCCCTCAACACCGCCGTGTGGTCCGGCGGCTCGTTCGTCTACGTCCCGAAGGGCGTGCACGTCGAGATCCCGCTCCAGGCCTACTTCCGCATCAACACCGAGAACATGGGCCAGTTCGAGCGCACGCTGATCATCGCGGACGAGGACTCGTACATCCACTACATCGAGGGCTGCACCGCCCCGATCTACAAGTCGGACTCCCTGCACTCGGCCGTCGTCGAGATCATCGTGAAGAAGAACGCCCGCGTCCGGTACACGACGATCCAGAACTGGTCGAACAACGTCTACAACCTCGTGACCAAGCGTGCGATCGCGCACGAGGGCGCGACGATGGAGTGGATCGACGGCAACATCGGGTCCAAGGTCACGATGAAGTACCCGTCCATCTACCTCGCCGGTGAGCACGCCAAGGGCGAGACCCTGTCCGTCGCCTTCGCCGGCCCGGGGCAGCACCAGGACGCCGGCGCGAAGATGATCCACATGGCGCCGTACACGACGTCCTCGATCGTCTCGAAGTCGATCGCACGCGGTGGTGGCCGCGCCGGCTACCGCGGCGAGGTCCGCGTGGACCCGGCGGCGCACCACTCGGCCAACACGGTCCGCTGCGACGCCCTGCTCGTCGACACCGTCTCGCGGAGCGACACCTACCCGGCGATCGACATCCGCGTCGACGACGTGCAGCTCGGCCACGAGGCCACCGTCTCCCGCGTCAGCGAGGAGCAGCTGTTCTACCTCATGTCCCGCGGCATGCCCGAGGACGAGGCCATGGCGATGATCGTGCGCGGGTTCATCGAGCCGATCGCCCGCGAACTCCCGATGGAGTACGCACTCGAACTCAACAAGCTCATCGAGATGAGCATGGAAGGATCCGTCGGCTAGATGTCCAGCACCACCCCTCCTCCCCACATCGACCAGCCGACGGAGCCCGCGAGCACGCTCACGTCGGGCGGTACGGACCAGCACGGCGCCCGGGCGCACTCCGACGGCGGCTGGGACACCAAGGTGCCGGTGCAGACGCGTTCCGAGCGGTTCCGCTCGGGTGACGTCGACGCCTTCCCCGCCGTCACCGGCCGAGAGGTCAACTGGAAGTTCGCGCCGCTCGACAAGATCCGGCCGCTCCTCGACAGCGCGTTGGACGGGTCGGCGTACCCCTTCCTCGCGACGCAGTCCGCCGGCGCCGACGTCGAGTGGGGTCGCAGCGACGACGCCCGCGTCGGTGGTGCCGGCCTGCCGGAGGACCGGGCGGCAGCTGCTGCCTGGAGCGCTCGGGACGCCGTCCTCGCGATCACCGTGAAGGCCACGGACGAGCACGAGTTCATCACCGTGACCCGGTCGGACTTCGGTACCCAGCCACGCGCCGCCCACACCGTGATCACGGCGGAACAGCACGCCGAGGGCATCGTCGTGATCGACAACCGCGGGTCGGCGCTCCTCAGCGAGAACCTCGAGGTCGTCGTGCAGGACGGTGCGCGTCTGACCGTCGTCACCGTGCAGGACTGGGACGACGACGCCGTGCACGTGTCCACCCACTTCGCCGAGGTCGGGCGTGACGCCTTCCTCAAGCACGTCGTGGTCTCGCTCGGCGGCGACGTCGTCCGCGTGAACCCGTCCACGCACCTCGGCGCACCGGGTGCCGACGCGGAGATGTACGGCGTGTACTTCGCTGACGCGGGGCAGTACATCGAGCAGCAGGTCTACGTCGACCACGACGCTCCGAACACCCGGAGCCGGGTCAACTACAAGGGCGCGCTGCAGGGCGACGGCGCGCACACCGTCTGGATCGGTGACGTCCTGATCGGGCGGACCGCTCCGGGGACGGACTCGTACGAGCAGAACCGCAACCTCGTGCTGACCGACGGCACCCGCGCGGACAGCATCCCGAACCTCGAGATCGAGACCGGCGACATCGAGGGTGCCGGGCACGCCAGTGCCACCGGTCGCTTCGACGACGAGCAGCTGTTCTACCTGCAGGCCCGCGGGATCCCCGAGGAAGAGGCCCGCCGCCTGGTCGTCCTGGGGTTCCTGGTCGAGGTCATCCAGAAGATCGGAGCCCCGGCGCTCGAGGAACGACTCATCGCGGCGGTCGAGCAGGAGCTCGCCGAGGGCCGGACGGTCCTGGCCGGGCCTGCAGCCGACCTCGTCGGTGTCGAGTCCACGGGGACCGACGCCTGATGGCCGAGAAGGTCTGTGCCGAGGCCGACATCGCGGTCGACAGCCCGATGCGTGTCGTCGTCGACGGCACCGCGGTCGCCATCGTGAAGGACTCGGCCGGCACGGTGCACGCGATCGGTGACACCTGCACCCACGGAGAGATCTCGCTGTCCGAGGGCTTCGTCGAGGACGACTCGTTGGAGTGCTGGGCGCACGGCTCGCAGTTCTCGCTGACGACGGGCAAGCCGAAGAACTTCCCGGCGTACGAGCCGGTCCCGGTCTTCCGGGTCGAGGTCCGCGACGGCGACGTCTACGTCGACGTGCACGACCCCGTCCCCGTCGACTGACCCGTCCACTTCTTCCGCGGCTGACGCCGCACCACAGCCACGACCGAAGGAACGCAATGTCCACTCTCGAAATCCGTGACCTGCAGGTCTCGATCGACACCGACCAGGGCACCAAGGAGATCCTCAAGGGCGTCGACCTGACGATCAACGAGGGCGAGATCCACGCGATCATGGGCCCGAACGGGTCCGGCAAGTCCACGCTCGCCTACACGATCGCCGGTCACCCGCGGTACCACGTGACCGGCGGTTCGATCACGCTCGACGGCGAGGACGTCCTCGCCATGAGCGTCGACGAGCGGGCGCGCGCGGGCATGTTCCTCGCCATGCAGTACCCGGTCGAGATCCCCGGCGTGACGGTGTCGAACTTCCTCCGGACGGCGAAGACGGCGATCGACGGTGAGGCGCCGGCGCTCCGCGGGTGGGTCAAGGACCTCCGGACGTCGATGGCGGACCTCAAGATGGACCCGTCGTTCGCAGAGCGCAACGTCAACGAGGGCTTCTCCGGCGGCGAGAAGAAGCGCCACGAGATCATGCAGCTCGAGCTCCTCAAGCCGAAGTTCGCCGTGCTCGACGAGACCGACTCCGGCCTCGACGTCGACGCGCTGAAGATCGTCTCCGAGGGCGTCAACCGCGCCAAGGCGGCCACCGGCCTCGGCGTGCTGCTGATCACGCACTACACGCGCATCCTCCGCTACATCACGCCCGACTTCGTGCACGTGTTCGTCGCGGGCAAGGTCGCCGAGCAGGGTGGGCCGGAGTTGGCCGAGCGCCTCGAGAACGAGGGCTACGACCGCTACGTGCAGGCCGCCGCTGCGGCCACGGCGGAGTGACGATGATCACCACACTCGCCCCCGAGAAGTTCGACGAGGTCGTCGAGGGCCTCAAGGAGGTCCAGGACCCGGAACTCGGCGTCAACATCGTCGACCTCGGGCTCATCTACGACCTGGCCTGGGACGACGAGGCGAGCGCGCTCATCATCAGCATGACACTGACGAGCGCCGGCTGCCCGTTGACCGACGTCATCGAGAACGACACCGCGAACGCCCTCGACGGCATCGTCGACGCGTTCCGCATCAACTGGGTCTGGATGCCACCATGGGGTCCGGAGCGGATCACCGACGACGGTCGCGAGATGATGCGGGCGCTCGGGTTCTCGATCTAGCCCACGCCACCACACGACGGACGGGAGGCCCGGTACCAGTGGGTACCGGGCCTCCCGTCCGTCGTCCCGCGGGCGCCTGCGTCACGTGGTCGGGGTCAGGCACGCCTGGCGCGCGTGGCGGTGGGGAGTGGCCACGGACGCCCAGCACGCACGAGGGCCCCGCAGCCTGTCGGTGCGGGGCCTTCGTGCGGAGCGTGCGGGGTCAGCGGCGGCCGACGGCCTTCCAGATCAGGGGCAGCACGCCCGCGGCGATGAGCGCCTTGGCGATGCCACCGACGATGAACGGGTACAGGCCCGCCGCCAGGACCGCCTGCAGGTCGTTCGGGAGGCCGAGCTGACCGAGCGCGACGGCGAGGTAGGGCAGCCCGGTCACGAACGGCACCGCGCTGGCGAGCGTGAACGCGACCACGGCGCGTCCCACCTTGCGGTCCCAGTTGCGGCGGGCGAGCCACCCGATGAGCCCCGCGGCGGGGATGAAGCCGATGACGTAGCCGAAGCTCGGCAGGGTGAGGGCCTGCAGGCCGCCCTGCGCGTCGGCGAAGAACGGGGCACCGGCGAGTCCGACGATCGCGTAGACGAGCATCGAGAGCACACCGCGGCGAGCTCCGAGGGTCGCGCCGACGAGGACGACGGCCAGGGTCTGACCGGTGACGGGGACCGGCCACATCGGGACCTCGACCTGCGCGAGCGCGGCGGTGAACAGCGCGCCTCCGGCGACGAGCGCGGCATCGGTGGCGAGGCCGTGCGTCCGCAGACGGTCGGCGAGGACTGCGCGGGGAGCGAACCCGGTGGCGTTCGTCATGGATTCTCCTAGAATGGACTGCTGGTCCGTTTCGGACCATCGGTCCCGTCAGCGTAGCGGTGCACCTCTCGCACACACCGTTGTGCACATCCACCAACTGATTGGACGACCTCTGTGCTTGCCGTGCACGACCTCGAGATCCGCGTCGGGGCTCGCCTCCTGATGGAGAACGTGTCCTTCCGCGTCGAGCGGGGTGACAAGATCGGCCTCGTCGGCCGGAACGGCGCCGGGAAGACCACCATGACCAAGGCACTGGCGGGGGAGAGCACTCCCACCGGTGGCAAGATCGACCGATCCGGCGAGATCGGCTACCTGCCGCAGGACCCGCGGTCCGGGAATCCCGAGGACACCGCTCGGAAGCGCATCCTCGACGCCCGCGGCCTCGGTGAACTGGTCGACGGCATCCGCAAGGCGACGCTCGACATGGCCAGCGAGGACCCGGTCGTCGCCGAGAAGGCGATGAAGCGGTACTCCCGCCTGGACGACGAGTTCAACGCGCTGGGGGGCTACGCGGCCGAGGCCGAGGCGGCGTCGATCGCCTCCAACCTCAAGCTGCCGGACCGGATCCTCGACCAGCAGCTGAAGACCCTGTCCGGTGGACAGCGCCGCCGCATCGAGCTCGCGCGCATCCTGTTCTCCGACGCGGACACGATGATCCTCGACGAGCCGACGAACCACCTCGACGCCGACTCGGTGGTGTGGCTCCGGGAGCACCTCAAGACCTACGCCGGCGGCGTCATCGTCATCTCCCACGACGTCGAACTCGTCGACGAGGTCGTGAACCGCGTGTTCTACCTCGACGCGAACCGTCAGACGATCGACATCTACAACATGGGCTGGAAGCTGTACCAGCGGCAGCGCGTCGCCGACGAGGAGCGCCGCCGCAAGGAACGCGCCAACGCCGAGAAGAAGGCCGCGACGCTGAAGGACCAGGCCGCGCGCTTCGGTGCGAAGGCGTCGAAGGCCGCGGCGGCGCACCAGATGGTCGCGCGAGCCGACAAGCTGCTCGCCGGCCTCGAGGACGAGCGCGTCGCCGACCGGGTCGCCAAGCTGCGCTTCCCGACGCCGGTCTCCTGCGGGCGCACCCCGCTCATGGCCGAGGGGCTGTCGAAGTCCTACGGGTCGCTCGAGATCTTCGCCGGCGTCGACCTGGCGATCGACCGCGGCTCGCGCGTCGTCATCCTCGGCTTCAACGGTGCCGGCAAGACGACGCTGCTCCGCATCCTCGCGGGCGCGGACCAGCCGGACACGGGCGAAGTGCAGCCCGGGCACGGCCTGCGCATCGGCTACTACGCCCAGGAGCACGAGAACATCGACGTCAACCGGACCGTCATCGAGAACATGGTGTCGGCGTCGACGGAGCTCAACGAGACCGAGGCCCGACGCGTCCTCGGGTCGTTCCTGTTCACCGGTGACGACGGCTACAAGAAGGCCGGGGTCCTCTCCGGTGGCGAGAAGACCCGCCTGTCACTGGCGATGATCGTCGTGTCCGGCGCGAACGTGCTCCTCCTCGACGAGCCGACGAACAACCTCGACCCGGCGTCGCGCGAGGAGATCCTCGGTGCGCTGGCCGGCTACGAGGGCGCCGTCGTCCTCGTCTCGCACGACGCGGGTGCCGTCGAGGCGCTCAACCCGGAGCGTGTCCTGCTGCTCCCGGACGGCACCGAGGACCACTGGAACAAGGAGTACGCGGAGCTCATCGAGCTCGCGTAGGCCGTCAGGCGGCGGACGGGAGGCCCGTGGCGACACCGCCACGGGCCTCCCGTCCGTTCGCTCCGTGGGGCGCTCCGTCAGCCTCGTCCGCCGATCAGCGCCGCGACTCGAGCAGTTCGTCCTCGACCTCGGCGTCGGACTTCGGCTTGGCGTCCTTGCGCCGCTGCCGGTCGAGGGCGCGCTCGCGTTCCTCGGGGTCGTCCTGGTTGAGGTTCCGGTACTCCTGCACCATCACGTAGGCGAGGAAGCCGAACCCGCCGACCGCGAAGAGGAACCACTGGATGAAGTAACTGAGGTGCAGGCCGGTGTCGGCGCTCGGCCGCTCCCAGCCCAGCGGTCGTGCCTCGGTCGGAGCGGGGGACTCGCTGTCGAGCTGGCCGTACGCGCCGGTCCAGATCGGATGCCCCGCCTTGTCGGCGACGTCGGCGAGGGTGACGGACTGCACCTGGTCGGAGTCCGCCGGGTCGCTGCGCCCGGGGATGCGCGGCTCGGACTCCTGCAGCCGGACCACGACGGTGACGGTGCCGCTCGGGGGAGCCGGGACACTGTCGGGGCTGTCCTGACGGTTGCCGGTCGGCACCCACCCCCGGTCGACGACGAACGCGCGGCCGTCAGCGGTGACGAGCGGTGTGAGGACCTCGAAGCCGGGCTGACCGTTGTGCACCCGGTTCCGGACGAGCAGCTGGTGGTCGGCGTCGTACCGGCCGGTGACGCTGACACGCAGCCACGTGAGGTCGTCGCTCCAGGTACCGGCACGGGGCAGGACGCCGTCGACCGGGACGGGGGCGTGGTCGTAGTTGGCGGCGATCTGGGCGTTCTGGCGGACGGCTTCGTTGCGACGGTCCCACTGCCACATGCCGAACAGCGCACACACGATCGCGAACGCGACGGCGATGGCGAAGTAGCCGAGCCATCGACGGCTCCGGACGAACCCCCAGCCGACGACCCGGTCGTCAGGGTGTCGTCCGACGGTGGTGTCGGAGTCGTCGTCGCGCGCAGCGGCCCGGCGGAGTCGCTCCGCGTGACGACGACCGTACCGGGAACCGGGGTCGAAGCCGTCCGTCATCGCCCCTCACCCGCGACGCGGGCGGCGGGGTCGTCGAGGGCTTCGACGTCCTCGTCGATGCCCGTGACGCGGACGGGGAAGGAGCGCGACCGGAGGTAGTCGGCGAGGAAACCGCAGTGCTCGTCGCAGGCAGCCCAGATCTTCACGCGGTCGGCGGCGTGGATGCGTGGATTGCGCCAGTTCACCCGCCACGCGGCCGTCGACCTGCACCCGGCACGTGAGCAGATCGGCGTCGCGCCGGGTTCGGTGAACAGGTCGAACGTCGCTCCCATCAGCGGCGGCTGCCGTTCCTGGTCGGCCAGACGCGGGAGCGGTCGCCGTTCCGCTGCCAGTCCTCCTGTGCCCGCTGCGCCTCGTCACGGAGACGCTCCTGCTCGGAGCGGTACGCCTGGGCCCTGGCTTCCTCCTGCTCGTCGCGGATCCGTGGGTCGACCGCGTCGTACAGCTCGATCGCCCCGCCGGGACGGACCACGTCTCCGCCGGTCCGGTTGCCGGCGTTCGCGAGCACGACCGCCACCCACGGCACGACGGCCGCGGCGAGGATCGGCACGACCGCGATCCAGGTGTGCCAGGCACTCCAGATGAGCACCGCGGCGACGAAGCAGACCACGCGGAAGGCCATCTGCCAGACGTAGCGGGAGAGGCGGTGCGCGCGGTCGATCTCGGGGTTGTCCGGGAGGGTCGTCACGTTCTGCGCGGCCATCGGACGCGCGGTGACGTGCTCCGGGGTCGCGCGCTGGAGCTGGATGCGCTGCGTGCTCTGCGTCTTGCGGTTCATGCGGTGGGGTCTCCGTCTGCCGGCCTCCAGTTTACGCCCGGGGTGCGACATCCGGGAGGCGCTGCGGGCACCGGCCGTTCGCCGGGAGCGCACCGGTAGGCTCGTGCGGGCGTGTCCGGGCCGACGTCCGGAGGTGCCAGCGACCACCAGCGAACGGAGCGACCATGACCACCCCCCGTACCGTCCTCATCACCGGCGGCAACCGCGGCATCGGCCACGCGTTGGCCGAGCGGTTCGTCGCAGCCGGTCACCGGGTGGCCGTGACGTCGCGCAGCGGTCAGGGCGGACCCGAGGGAGCACTCACGGTGCAGGCCGACATCACCGACACGGCCTCCGTCGACGCGGCGTTCTCGCAGGTGGAGGCCGCCCTCGGCCCGGTCGAGGTCCTCGTGGCGAACGCGGGCATCACGAACGACCAGCTCCTGCTCCGCATGTCGGAGGAGGACTTCACGAGCGTGGTGGACACCAACCTCACCGGCACGTTCCGCGTGGTGAAGCGCGCGACGAAGGGGATGATGAAGGCGAAGTTCGGCCGCATCGTCCTGATGTCGAGTGTCGTGGGCGCGTACGGGCAGGTCGGACAGGTGAACTACGCCTCGTCCAAGGCCGCACTGGTCGGCATGGCCCGCTCGATCACGCGGGAGCTCGGCTCGCGCGGCATCACGGCCAACGTCGTGGCGCCGGGCTTCATCCAGACTGACATGACGGCAGCGCTGTCCGACGAGCTGCAGGCGGAGTTCAAGAAGGCGATCCCGGCGGCACGGTACGGCAGCGTCGACGACGTCGCGGAGGCGACGCTGTTCCTGGCCGGGGACGGTGCCGGGTACATCTCGGGCGCGGTCATCCCGGTCGACGGCGGACTCGGTATGGGGCACTGACGCGCTGACAGCCGGTCGGCCGGCTGGCGGTCAGCCGCGCAGGCCGAGCGCCGCGAGCACGACGGACAGGTCGCGGTCGACGACGGCCAGGTCCGCCTGGGCGCGGACGAGGGGCTTCGCGTCGAACGCGACCGACAGTGCGGCGACGCCCATCATCCCCAGGTCGTTCGCACCGTCGCCCACCGCGACCGTGCGATCGGGCCCGACGCCGTCGTCGGCCGCCCACTCCTGGAGCGCCCCCGCCTTCGCTGCGGCGTCCACGACGTCGCCGAGCACCAGCCCGGTCAGGACGCCGTCCCGCACCTCGAGCCGGTTCGCCCGACAGTGGTCGAGCCCGAGGGTTGCGGCGAACGGGTCGAGCACCTCGTGGAACCCGCCCGAGACGACACCGACCGTACCGCCCGCGGCGTGCACGCCCCGGACGAGGGCATCGGCCCCCGCGGTGACCCGGACCGCCTGCTGCGCACGGGCGAACACCTCGACCGGGAGGCCCGCCAGCGTCGCCACCCGCTCGCGGAGGCTCGCCGCGAAGTCGATCTCACCGCGCATCGCCCGTTCGGTGACGGCCTGCACGCGCGCCCGGGTCCCGGCGGCGTCGGCGAGGAGTTCGATGACCTCGTCCTCGAGCAGGGTCGAGTCGGCATCGAGGACGACGAGGAAGCGCGGCACCCGACCACGGTAGCGGGAGGACGGGCCGTGTGACGCAGCGGGGCGGACACCGGGCGACGCTCGTGGCCGTGGCGCGAGCGGGGCCGACACCGAGCGGGCTGGATCGACACTGCTCGACCCGGACGCCCGGACGAACGACGTCCCCGCCGCCCGGACCGGGGCGACGGGGTCGTGTCCGCGGGGGGCCGGCAGCTCCGGCCTGACGGGTCAGGCCTCGACGCGCACGCCCTTGCCGACGACGGTGATGCCCGAGTCGGTGACGGTGAACCCACGGGCCTCGTCGGCTTCGCGGTCGAGTCCGACGGAGGCACCGGGTGCGAGGACGACGTCCTTGTCGAGGATCGCCCGGTTCACGATCGAGCCGGCACCGATGGTCGCGCGCTCGAACACGATCGAGTCGAGGACCTTCGCCTGCGAATCGATCGTGGCCCAGGGGCCGATGACACTGCGCTCGACCTGTGCGCCGGAGAGCAGACAGCCGAGCGACACGATGGAGTCGACCGTCGCGCCGGTGTTCCCGTTCGCGTCGCGCACGAACTTCGCCGGCGGCAGGTTCGTCTGCTGGTTGAAGATCGGCCAGTCCTGGTTGTACAGGTTGAAGACGGGCACCGGGGCGATGAGGTCCATGTGCGCGTCGAAGAACGAGTCGATCGTGCCCACGTCGCGCCAGTAGTACTTGTCGCGGTCGTTCGACCCCGGCACCTCGTTGCGCTGCAGGTCGTACACGCCGGCGTCGCCGCGCGCGACGAAGTCCGGGATGATGTCGCCGCCCATGTCGTGGTTCGACGTCTCGATCTGCCCGTCGCGGAGCACCGCGTCGACGAGGGCGTCGGCGTCGAAGACGTAGTTGCCCATCGAGGCGAGGACCTCGCCGGGTGAGTCCGGCAGGCCGGTGGCGTCCTTCGGCTTCTCGAGGAAGGCCTCGATGCGCGTCGGGTCGGCGTCGTCCACCTTGATGACGCCGAACTGGTCGGCCAGTTCGATGGGCTGCCGGATCGCGGCGACGGTGGCGCTGCGGCCCGAGGCGATGTGCGCCTCCACCATCTGGGAGAAGTCCATCCGGTACACGTGGTCAGCGCCGACCACGACGACGATGTCGGGTCGCTCGTCACGCATCAGGTTGAGGGACTGCAGGATCGCGTCGGCGGAACCGGCGAACCACCGCTTGCCGAGCCGCTGCTGCGCGGGGACCGAGGCGACGTAGGAGCCGAGCAGCCCTTCCATGCGCCAGGTCTGCGAGACGTGCCGGTCCAGCGAGTGCGACTTGTACTGCGTCAGGACGACGATCCGCTGGAGCCCGGAGTTGACCAGGTTCGACAGCGCGAAGTCCACGAGGCGGAAGTTCCCACCGAACGGCACGGCCGGCTTCGCACGGTCCGCGGTGAGCGGCATGAGTCGTTTGCCCTCGCCGCCGGCGAGGACGATGCCGAATACCTTCTTCGTTGCCATGTCGTTCACAGTAGGCGTCAGCACTGGGAAACCGTTACCGTGAACGCGTGCGAGTCGATCTACTGACCAGGGAGTATCCGCCAGAGGTGTACGGCGGAGCCGGTGTCCACGTTGCCCAGTTGACCGCGGCGCTGCGGTCGGGAACGGACACCGACGTCCGAGTCCGCGCGTTCGGCGGGTCCCGCGACGAGGAGGGCGTGTCGGCCTACCGCACGCCCGCGGGCCTCGAGCAGGCGAACGGGGCGCTGCAGGCGCTCGGCACCGACGTGCAGATCGCCGCCGACGTCGAGGGCGCGGACCTCGTGCACTCGCACACCTGGTACGCGAACTCCGCGGGCCGGTTGGCGCAGTTGACGCACGGCATCCCGCACGTCGTCACCGCGCACAGTCTGGAGCCGCTCCGCCCGTGGAAGGCCGAGCAGCTCGGCGGCGGGTACCGCCTGTCGAGCTGGATGGAGCGCGAGGCCTTCACGAACGCCGACGGCGTCGTCGCGGTGTCGAAGGCGATGCGCGCGGACATCCTCCGCTCGTACCCGTCGATCGACCCGGACCGCGTGAAGGTGGTCTACAACGGCATCGACATCGACGACTGGAAGCCCGAGCGCGACGACGACGCCGTCCGTGCGCTCGGCATCGACCCGGACCGTCCGAGCGTCGTCTTCGTCGGCCGCATCACCCGGCAGAAGGGACTGCCGTACCTGCTCCGCGCGGTGGCTTCGCTGCCCGAGGACGTCCAGGTTGTGCTCTGCGCCGGCGCGCCGGACACACCCGAGATCCTGGCCGAGGTGACCGGCCTCGTCGAGGACCTCCGGACCCGCCGGAACGGCGTGATCTGGATCGACCGGATGCTCGAGCACCGCGAGATCGTGCACGTGCTCTCGAGCGCGACGGTGTTCGTCTGCCCGTCGATCTACGAGCCGCTCGGCATCGTGAACCTCGAGGCCATGGCCTGCGGCATCCCCGTGGTCGGCACGAAGACCGGCGGGATCCCCGAGGTCGTCGCCGACGGCTTGACGGGTCGCATCGTGCCGATCGACCAGGCGACCGACGGCACCGGCACCCCGACGAACCCGGAGCAGTACGTGGCCGACCTCGCGGCGACCCTCAACGAGGTGCTCGACGACCTCGGGCTGGCGAAGCTCATGGGCCGCGCCGGCCGTCTGCGTGTCGAGAGCGAGTTCACCTGGGGCGCCATCGCCACGAAGACCCGCGCTGTCTACGACGAGGTCCTCGCCGGCCGCTGACGGCACACGGACGACGGTCTGGAGGCCCGGTGCCGGTCCACGCGACCGGCACCGGGCCTCCAGGCCGTCCCGGTCCTGCGCCTCGAGCGCGGCGCTGACGGGGGAGCGGACGCCCCTCGCGTAGGCTGAGGACATGCCCTCGGTCGTGCGCTTGTCAGACGTCTCCGTGGTCCGCAACGGGGCCACCATCCTCGACGGGATCTCGTGGGAGGTGCAGGACGACGAGCGCTGGGTGGTGCTCGGTGCCAACGGTGCCGGCAAGACCACGCTCCTGCAGGTCGCGGGCGCGCAGACCTTCCCGACCTCGGGTGAGGTCGAGGTGCTCGGCACCGGACTCGGCGGCGCGGACCTGTTCGATCTCCGACCGCGGATCGGCTTCGCGTCGACGGCCCTGGCCCGCCGGATCCCGGTGACCGAGAAGATCATCGACGTCGTGCTCACCGCCGCGTACTCGGTCACGGGACGCTGGAACGAGGAGTACGAGGAGCTCGACGTCCGCCGGGCGCAGCGCGTGCTCGAGGAGTGGGGTCTCGGCGCCTTCACCGACCGGACGTTCGGCGAGCTGAGCGACGGCGAGCAGAAGCGTGTGCAGATCGCCCGAGCCGTGATGACCGACCCCGAGGTGCTGTTCCTCGACGAGCCGGCCGCCTCGCTCGACCTCGGTGCCCGTGAGAGCCTCGTGCGCACCCTCGGCGGCTACGCGCAGAGCGAGGACTCGCCGGCGATCGTCATCGTCACCCACCACGTCGAGGAGATCCCCGCGGGCTTCACGCACGCCCTGGTCCTGTCCGACGGCCACGTGCAGGCGTCCGGCCCGATCGACGAGGTCCTGACCGCCGAGACCCTCACCACCGCCTTCGGCGTCGAGCTCACGGTGTCGAAGGACTCCGGGCGCTGGACCGCCCGCGCGGCCTGACACGCCCGAACCCGGCGCTCCCGATCCGTCCCGCCGTCTGGTAACGTGGACGGCTGGCGTCCGCCACCGACTTCCCATCTTCCGTCATCGCGATCCACCGAGGAATCCCCATGAAGACCGACACCCACCCCGAGTACCGCGCCATCGTCTTCCGTGACCTGGCTTCCGGTGAGACGTTCCTGACGCGTTCGACCGCGAACAGCGACAAGACCATCGAGCTCGACGGTGCGACCTACCCGGTCATCGACGTCGAGATCTCGTCCGCGTCGCACCCGTTCTACACGGGCAAGCAGCGCATCCTCGACTCGGCCGGTCGCGTCGAGAAGTTCAACCAGCGCTTCAAGGGCTTCAGCAAGTAAGCAGCCAGCGCGCTGACGAACGGGCGGTCCTCCTCCGGGAGGGCCGCCCGTTCGTCGTTCCGGACCGGCACGGTCGCCCGGGTCCGCTCCGGACCCCAACGGTCCGCGGCGGACGCGGTCGTCGTCCTCGGCATCGGGGGCGAGCCCGAGGCACCTGCTGCTCAGGCGCGTGCCGGCAGGTCCGCCACGGCCGCGGCTGCCAGGCCGATCAGCTCCTCGCCCGCCAGGACGCCCTGGGCCGCGGTGACGGTCAGGTTCGGTGCCGTCCACCCGACGGCGTGCAACTCGCCGTGCGCCGGCCGGATCGCGACGTCGGCCCAGGCGAGCATCTCCCGGTCGAGCAGGGAGTCCCCGGCAGCGACGGTCTTCGTCGCGCCGACCCGTTCAGCCACGGCCGCCAGGGCACGTTCCTTCCGGATCGGCATCGGGACCGCGTAGAGCTTCCGCCCCTGCACGGACACCCGCCACCCGAGGCCGGCGAGGTCCGCGGCGAACGACTCGACCGCCGCGGCCGGCAGCTCGGCGCGATCGACGATGGCGTACACGAACAGGTCCTCGGCCCGACGGGTGCGCAGGACCGCTCCGGCCGGGAGGTGCGAGGCCAGACGCTGTTCGACCTCCGGCAGCGGTGCCGAGGAGTCCGTGATCTCGTCGCGGAGCGTCTCGGTCCACGCGGCGTCCGGTTCGCCGTCGTGGAGCACGACGGCGCCGTTCGTGGTGACCGCCCATCCGGTCTCGGGCAGCGGGAGGTGGATCCGTCGGTACTGCGCGACGGTCCTGGTGGTGACGGGCACGACGACGGCGTGCGCGGCGAGGTCCGCCAGGGCACGTTCGGCGGTCCGGGTCATGAAGGACAGCGGCAGGCCCTGGTACACCTCGGTGACGACGAGGGAGGGGGCCTGCTCGTCCGGACCGTCGAGCATCAGCGCGGCCGCGGAGTAGACGACGGTCCGGTCGAGGTCGAACCCGACGAGGGCGCTCATGCTCCGGCCCCGGTCGTCGCGGCTGGCGCCGCGGTCGTCGGGGCAGCGGGCTCACTCACCCGACTCCCGAGCGGGTGGATGAGCCCGACGCAGCTGTAGGACAGGTCGGGCCGGACCACGACCGGCACCCCGCGCTCCCGGGCGAGGGCGACGACGTGCGCGATGTCGACGTCGTCCGGGTCCCGGACGAGCACCTGCCAGGGCACCCGGCGCAGCAGCACCCTCGTGGTCTCACCGACCCCCGGTTTGACGAGGTGCAGGTCCTCGATGCCGTACTCGGCGCCGATCGCCTCGACGGTCCGCATGCCGCGCCAGTCGACCGTGCGGGATGCAGGACCGCCGTCGGCGGCGACGGCGGCGTCGACCCGCGGCCGCACGGCGTCGAAGCGGGCCGCGATCGTCGCGACGAAGGACCGGGAGCGGTCCCGATCGGCGAGTTCGCGGTACTGCTTCGCGCCGTGCAGGGTCCCCTCGGGCGTCCAGGCGCGGTTGAACACCGTCCGGGAGACCAGGCCCGAGACGGTGGAGTTGAGGCAGGCCGACGGCACGAGGTAGTCGTCGCGCGTGCCGTGCAGCGGCGTGCAACCGGCCGGGTCGGCGAGGACGGCGAGCTCGTCGCCGAAGCGGACCCCGTCGGACGCCGCGAAGCGGTCGAGCGCGTCGGTGAGTTCGCGCGTGATGGCGCCCTTGCCGGTCCACCCGTCGACGAAGACGACCTGCGCCGGGTCGTGGTGTGCCGCGAGCCACCGGAGCGCGGTCTCGTCGATGCCGACCCCCCGGACGATGCTCGCCGTGTAGTGCTGGAGACGCACGCCGCGCTGGTCGGCGGCCCACCGGCGCATGAGGATGCCGACGGGGGTGCCGGCCCGGGCGAGCGAGACGAGGACGGCGCGCGGCCGGTCGCGCAGCACGAGGTCCGTGACGACGCCCACCGATTCGGCGATGCGGGTGGCGGATCGGGCGAGTGCGTCGCGGTAGAGCGCCTCGTACGCCTCGGACGGCACGTACTCGACCGGCAGCGACTCGGCGTAGTTCGCGCCCTCGAGTTGGATCGCGCGCTCCCGGTCGGCGGTGTCCGCCTCGAGGGCGGCGTCGGCGAGGTCCTGCAGCAACCAGGTGACGTCGTCCGGCTCGTACGACCCGAAGGACGGACCGATGAGCGGCCGCGGTTGCTGGGGGGCGTCGGCGCGCGCCGAGTCGGCGGCGTCGAGGGCACTCGACACGAGCACCACGTGCGGCGTCACGGCGGACAGGGCCGTGAGGAGCCCGTCGGCGCCCTCCAGGCGGGTCCGGTCGGTGCCGGGCTCCGGGACGACGACGATCGCGTCGAACCCCCGCACGTTGTACGCGTACCGCTCGCCCGGACCGTCCACGCTGTCGTCGTGTGACCGGTGGCGGACACCGGACCGGATCGGCCATGCGGGGTCGTCGAGCACGGCGACGGGGGAGCGCGTGCTCGTGGAGGACCGGACGTCGGCTCCGCTACGACGGCGGAGGGCGTCCGCCAGTGCGAGCGGCGTCGCCATGTGCTCCTCGGTGCCGAGGACGAGGACCCGGCTCGGTACGTCGCCGAGCACGGCCGCGAGGTCGGCGGCCGTGCCCTCGACGTCGGTGCGTGGCGTGCGGACCCGCGATGCGGGTGTGCCCCTCCGGTCCACGGCGGTCGGCGCTGCGGTCAGCACGGTGACCGCGTCCGGACGGGAGGTGCGCGCCGGGTCCGGAGCGGGCCTCCCGTCCGACACGACCCCGCCGGGCGCGGTGTCCGGACCGAGCGGGGTGGCCAGCGTGGCGACGACGTCCGCGGCGGTCTCGGTGAGGCCCGCCGGCAGCGTCACCCGGCCGCGGCCGAGCGCGACGACGTCCACCGGCGCGCCGAGCTCGACGGCGAGGGCTTCGGTCGCGGCGACGTCCGCGTCGGACCGGAGGTCGACGAGCGCGGCGACCACCCACCGCCGCTGCGGCGCGATCGCGTGGAGGGCGCGGATGGTGGCGCGCGCCGTCGCACCGGTGCTCAGCTCGTCGTCGACGAGCACGACCGTGCCGTCCGTCGGCAACCAGTCGTCGTGCGCCGGCAGCAGACGGTGGGCGGTGGCGTGGGAGTGCGCTTCGTCGAAGCCGGCGGCGGCGGTCGCACCGGCGAGTTCGTGCCGGGTGGAGTGCAGGGTCGCGGCGCCGAGCGTCTCGGCGACCATCGCGCCGAGGGCGGTCGCGGTCTCCGCGAACCCGAGCACGAGGGCGTCGGGGCGCGTCGGACGGGACGACGCCAGGTCCGTCCGGAGGGTCGTCGCGGCACGGTGCAGCGTGTCGTGCGCGTCGGCGTCCGGCCGGGTCACGTCGGCGCCGTTCTGCGCGTCGAGGACCGCGCGGAACCGTGCCGCTGCGGTGGCGTCGAAGCGCGCGCCGCCGTCGAGCACGTCGGCCACGCGGGCACCGAGCGCCTCCCCGGCCAGGAGCGCCACGGCCGGCACGGTGGGCACGTGCTTCGCGAGCACCGTCGACACGAGCAGGTGCGCCCGCTTCGGGTTGCGGCGGAGCGCGAGCCGCACGAGCGACGACAGCGGGACGGCGAGCTCGCCGTCGGCGTCGTCCACGAGCGCGACGCCGAGGTCGGCCGGGGTGGGCATCGTGGTCGTGGTCGTGGTCGTGGTCGTGGTCACGGGAGGCTCCGCTCGAGCAGGTCGACGTAGGTCACGTCCGGGGTGGCCACACCGAACGCCCGGGCGCGGAGCATGGTGCGCTCCGCCCAGGCGTGGTGCGGTTTCATCTCGTTCATCTTGTTGCCGTACCGGGAGGCGGCGACCCCGCCCGTCGCGTTCGCGAGCACGTCCGAGGCGTCCGAGAACTCCTCGTCGCTCACCACCGACATGGCGTGCACGAGCGGCACGTGGCGCGGGTGGATGACCGTCTTGCCGGTCAGGCCGTTCGCCCGGTCGAGGGTCACCTCGCGCAGCAGCCCGTCGAAGCCCTCCAGGAGCAGCTGGCGGCGGAGTGCCAGGTCCCCGGCCTCCTGGAACGGCGTCGTGCGGAGCTGCGTGCGGAACACCCGGTCGGAGTCCGGGTAGTGCTCCCACACCGGTCCGGAGACGACGAAGCCGTCCTGTGCGCGGCCGAGGACGTTCACCACGTCGCCGATCACGGACGCGAGCACCTGCACGTCGTACGCGGTCAGGTGCGACGGGCGCCGCAGGCCGTAGACGCTCGACAGGTCGGTCGCGCCGATGCGGACCGCGAGGACGTCGGCCCGCCGGTCGAGCAGCAGGTCGTGCACGTCGGCGAGGGCCTCGGTGCGCGACTCTCGGTGCATGATCGCGGGGGACTCCAGGATCGGCATGACGAGCAGCCGCCGGGCAGCGTCACGGCTGGCGTTCACCGCGTCGAGGACCTCGAACCAGCGGGCGCCGACACCGTCACCGTTCTCGAACTTCGGCAGGACGATCCCGCTCAGCACGTCGAGGGCGCGGTCGCCGAAGCGGTCGAGGAGCCGCGCGAAGTGGTCGGGGGTCCGGACGCGCAGGAACAACTGCGGCAGCGTCGACGGGTCGAGGTGCTCGGTCAGTGTCCGGAGCGCCGTCTCGACGTTCGCCTCGGCCCGGGGCAGGTCGTCGTCGGCGACGGAGTCCTCGAGGCACAGCACGATGGAGCCGGCACCGAGTTCCGTCTGACGGCGCACGTCGCGGACGAGGTCCGGCCGGATCCCCGGCGTGTAGAGCGTCGCGCCGAGGGCCACCGCTCGCAGGTCCTGGTCGCTGTCCCGCGAGACGTCCTCGGGTGGGCGGAGGAACAGCGGTTCCTGGTCGGTGGTGTTGGCGAAGTGGCGCACGGGTCAGACTCCGACGGTCGGGGCGGACAGGACGAACCCGAACGCGGCGAAGACGTCGCCGTCGTGGGACGCACGGGGGAACGGCTCGGCCCGGAGTTCGACCTCGCCGTCGACGACGGAGAGCGCGAGGACCACGGTGGTGTCGGCGTCGCCCGGGTCGACCGCGAGCGTCGTGCCGTCGTGCAGCGCGACGACGAGCCGCTCCGCACCGCGACCCATGACGAGGGCGCGCCGGAGGTCGCGGACGTGCCGGAGCGCGACGAGGACGTCACGATCGTCGTACCCGACGAGCGGGCGGTTGCCGGGGGTCGTCACCGACCGTCCGGCCGTGGCACCGTCGACGGTCCTCGCACCCACCACCCGGTCGACGGACTCCCAGGCCGCGCTCGTGGAGCCGGTGACGCGGAGTGCCCCGACCGCGGAGCGGCGGCGATCGAGGCGGACGACCGGCGTCTCGGCGTCGAGGACGCGGACGTCGCGTGGGTCCGGTGCGGGGAAGGGCCGGATCCGGGAGGCCCGGAGCGCCAGCCGACGGGCGACGCGGTCCGAGGGACCGGCACCGGCGACGGGCGCGGACCCGCTCCCGGTCCCGCCGCGGGGGGCCGGACCGTTCCCGGACGGAGGACCGGCGGTGGCCGTCGTGCCGATGCCGGACGGCGTGGCCGTCCCGGGGGAGGCGGCGGGGGCCGGTCGACCGAAGGACAGACTCAGCCCGCCGCCGCCCGTGCTCGCGCCACTGCTGCCCGTCGCACCGGTCCCCGTGACCCCGGTGCCCGCCGGGGCGCCCGTGGGCAGGGGGAGGACGGTCCTGGCGGGCGCGACCGACGTGGGGCGGGCCTCCTGGCCGGGCGGCGTGGGACGGACGCGACGGCGGAGGAACGGGTGCCCGGTCGTCATCGCGCGCGGCCGATGCCGTGGTCGGTGCGCAGTCCCGTCAGCCCGGTCGTGTAGCCCTGGCCGACGGCGCGGAACTTCCACTCGGCGCGGTGACGGTAGAGCTCGCCGAGGATGACCGCGTCGATGGTGTGGTTGCGCTCGGACGGCAGCGGGAACACGACGAGCTCCCGGCCGTCGGGGGCGCAGACCCGCACGGTCATCGAGCGGACCGAGCCGAGGTCCTTCGGCGATCGCGGATCCGGGTCGAGGTAGACCGCGAAGACGATCTTGTCGACCGCGTCCGGCACCGACGCGAGGTCGACGTCGATCTCCTCCTGGTCGGACTCGTCGAGGTACCGCACCGAGGCGTCGGCGCTCTCGAGCTGGTTGAAGAACACCAGGTCGTCATCGGAGAGCACGCGTCCGTCGGGACCGCAGACGATCGCGACCGGGACGAGCTCGGCGGACGGACCGCGGCTGGCGATCTGGTCCCAGGAGATCCCGACGACGACCGCCGTGAGGCCCGGGTTCTCCGCGGTGATCGCGGCGTTCGCTCCCGGGACGAGCCGACCCGTCACGAGCCCGCTCCGCGGAGGCGCAGGCCCTCGTCGCCCTCGCCGAGGCGGTCCCGCAGGAACCGCCCGTGCGAGGAGAGCTCGGCGATGGCGCCGCTCCTGATCTGTTCGTGCATGTCCTCCACCGTCTCCGCGACGACGTCGAGTTGGCCGGCGAGGGTCGCCGTGGCGGTGCTGTCCGCGGTCCGGTCCGACGCGGGGAGGGACCGGTAGGTGCGGACGGGCGTGGGCAGGTAGTCGTCGACGATCGCCTGGAAGAGGTACCGCTGCTCGGTCGATGCGCCGCGCGCGATCACCGTGCCGGCAGCCTCACGCAACAGGTCCTCGACGTGCCGGACCCGTGATGACACGACCGTCGGCAGCTCGGCACCGGCCGCTCGGACGTAGGCGCGGAGGTCGTCGAGCCCGGCTGCCGCAGCGGCGTCGTCCGCGGCCCCGCCGGACCCGCGCACGTCGATCCGCGCCGCCGCGGCGGCAGCGGCCGACGCCGGCGTCTCCGCGTCCGGATCGGTGACCCGGTGGTCCTGGTCGTCGTCGTCGCGGCCGAACAGCGCGCGCAGACGATCACGCACGGAAGCCGACCGCGGTCGTCATCGCGTGACCGATCGCTGGTCGCCCTCGCCCTGTCGGGCACGCTCCAGGTACGGCTTGGCGCGCTGGATGCCCGACTCGAGCGCCGACACGGTCGAGGACATGTTCTGCGCGGCCTGCGACCGGAAGGAGTCGATGGCGTCCATCGTCTGGAAGACGTTGTCGAACGCCTTCTGCAGGGTCTCGACGCTCACGCCGGAGTTCGTCGCCTGCTCGTGGATCCGGGTGGTCTGGTCGCGCAGCATCTCGCTCGTCTGCAGGATCATCGCGTTGGTGGTGTTGTTCACCGCGTCGATCTGGTCGAGGACCATCTTCTGGTTCGCCAAGGCCTGCGCCACGACGACGGCCGTGCGAAGCGCCGCGATCGTCGTCGTGCGGGCACGCTCGACGCCCTTGATGAGCTCGGTGTTGTTCTTCCGCACGAGGTCCATCGCCAGGTAGCCCTGCACCGAGACGGCGAGCTGCGTGAGGATGTCCTGGTGCCGCTGACGCACCGGGAAGAGCACGTCCGACTCGAGCTTCTGCGCCTCGTCGACCCGGCCGCCGTTGCGCAGGGCCTCGATCTTCGCGACGGTCGCCGCGTCGAGGGCCTTCGCGAACACCGCGTACTCGCTCAGCTGCTGCATGGTCTCCCACAGCTGGACCTTCTCGTCGGCGAGGGTCGCGTTGTCCTTGCGGAGTTCGTCCTGCCCGGCCATGAGCGACTTGATGATCTTGTCGAGCTGGGTCTGCGCCGACTCGTAGCGCTGGAAGTACTTCGCGAGCTTGTTGCCGCCCGGGATCATGCCGAGGATCTTCCGACCCGTGCTGAGGTCGGCCTGGTTCGGCGTGAGGTCCTCGACCGTGGAGCGCAGGTCGCCGAGCGTCGTCGCCACCTTCACCTGCGCGTCGTCGCCGGAGCGCTTGGCGCCGGACACGGACGACTGCGAGCGCTCGAGCATCCGTGAGGAGAAGCCGCCGGAGCGGGCGATCTCGGAACCGGCGATGGCGTTGATGCCGTCCACCTTCTCGGTGAACGCCGGTGACCGCGGGTCGAGGGACGCGACCTCGTCGACGAACTCCCGGGCCTGCGCGGCGATCTGCGACTGCCGCTCGGCGTCGACGGGCACCATCCCCGGGGCGTCGTCCGGGGTGACGACCTCGGCGGCGTCGGCAGCGCGGAGGACGAGGGCGTCCTGGGACGGGTCGGTGGGCTCCGGCGGAGCGAGCGGTCCGGGCATCGGTGGTCTCCTGTGACTGGTGGGACGGCTGCGTGGTGCGAGGGCGCTCGGGGGGAGCGGAGGTCTTCGTACCGGTGGAGGTGGTGCCCGGCCGTCCAGGCGGCCGACCGGGCACCGATCGGCGTCAGCCGAGCTGGACGCCGAAGTCGGTCGCGACACCGGCGAGACCGGACTGGTAGCCCTGCCCGACGGCACGGAACTTCCACTCGGCACCGCTGCGGTAGATCTCCGAGAAGATCATCGCGGTCTCCGGAGCGGCGTCCTCGGACAGGTCGAAGCGCACGATCTCCGCGCCCTCCTGGTCGAGCACTCGCGAGTAGGCGCTGCGCACCTGCCCGAAGTTCTGGCGGCGGGCCTCGCCCTGGTCGATCGAGACGACCACGACGACCCGCTCGACGTCGGCCGGCAGGGTCTGCAGGTCGATGACGATCTGCTCGTCGTCACCGTCGCCCTGACCGGTGCGGTTGTCGCCCTTGTGCTCGACCGAGCCGTCGGCGCTCTTCGGCTGGTTGTAGAAGATGAAGTCCGCGTCCGAGCGCACCTTGCCGTCCGCGCCGACGAGGAGGGCCGACGCGTCGAGGTCGAAGGCCTCGCCGGCGGTCGTGCGCGGGTCCCAGCCGAGGCCGACGGTGGCCACGGTGAGCCCGGGGCTCGTCTTGGTGAGGGAGAGGTTGTTGCCCTTGGAGAGGGAGAGTCCGGCCATGATCGGTCCTTTCGGGTGGTCGTGCGCGGTCAGTCGAGCACGGGAGTCGTTCGGGCGGTGCCGTCAGTCGAGGACGACGCCGTAGTCGGTCGCCACGCCCCGGAGCCCGGTGGCGTAGCCCTGACCGACGGCGCGGAACTTCCACTCCCCGTCGTACCGGTAGATCTCGGAGAAGATCATCCCGGTCTCCGACGCGGCGTCCTCGGTGAGGTCGAAGCGGACCACCTCGTTGCCGGTCTCGTCGTTCACGACGCGGCAGAAGGCCCCGCGGACCTGTCCGAAGCTCTGGTGTCGGGCGTCCGCCTGGTCGATCGTCACGACGAAGACCACGCGGGCGACGTCGGGCGCGACGAGGTCCAGGTCGACGAGGATCTGCTCGTCGTCCCCGTCGCCGTCGCCCGTCCGGTTGTCGCCCTGGTGGACGACCGAGCCGTCGACCGACTGCAGCTGGTTGTAGAAGACGAAGTCGTCGTTCGACCGGACCTTGCCGTCGGCGCCCACGAGCAGGGCCGAGGCGTCGAGGTCGAACTGCTCCCCGGCGGTCGTGCGCGGGTCCCAGCCGAGCCCGATCATGGCCTTGCGCAGGCCCGGGTCGGTCTTGGTGAGGGACAGGTTCGTCCCCTTCGAGAGCGAGAGGGTCGCCATCGGTCGTCCTTCCGTCGGTGCCGGTGGTACGCGGTCAGAGCGCCGCGGCTGCGGGACCGACGAGGTCCTGCACGGTCCGGCCGTCCGCCCGCTCACCGATCGCGGTGAAGCTCCATCCTGCTCCGGTCCGGGACACCTTCGCCATCACCATGGCGGTCTGCGGGCCGGAGTCGGTGAGCTGGTAGCGGGCGACCTCGGGTGCACCGGCCGTCGAGTCGTCGACCACGCGGCAGAAGGCGTTCTGCACGTTGTCGAACGTCTGCCGGCTGTAGCTGCTGATCACGAAGACGATCTGCTGCACCGCGCCGTGGACCGCACCGAGGTCGATGCGGATCACCTCGTCGTCGCCGTCCCCGGCGCCGGTGAGGTTGTCACCGGTGTGCTGGGCGGAGCCGTCCTTGCTGCGGAGCTGGTTGAACCAGACGTAGTCGACCGGCTGGCCGTCGGCGCCGAAGAAGATCGCGGAGGCGTCGAGGTCGACGTCGGCGCCCTTGCGGCCGCCGAACAGCCCGCGCTTCGTCGCGACGGCGTCCCAGCCGAGGCCGAGGCGGACGCGCGACAGTGCGCTGCCGTCGTTCTTGGTGAGCGAGAGCGCTTGGCCCTTCTGGAGGCTGAGACCCATGGCGGTGAACCCTTCGTCGTGGTGCGGTCGGGGAGTCGACCCCGTTGTCAGGTGGCGCCGTCGCTGCGGTGCCGAGCCGGGAGGCGCGGTGTCAGGAGGCGACGGTGGCGCGCTGGTCGGCGGGCTGGTGCGCGCCGGCCTTGCGCTTGTTGCGGACCACCGACGAGACGAACGCGGCGATGATGAAGACGACGCCGATGAGGCCGGTGACGACCTCGTTCACCTCGGTGGTGATCGTGACGAGCAGGATCGCCGCGAGCGCACCGATCGCCCAGTGCGCACCGTGGTCGAGGTACTCGAACTCGTCCAGCGTGCCCTGCCTGACCAGGAAGACGGTGAGAGAGCGGACGAACAGGGCGCCGATGAGGCCCAGACCGAGCGCGATGATGATCGGGTCGGCGGTGATCGCGAAGGCCCCGATGACGCCGTCGAACGAGAACGAGGCGTCGATGACCTCGAGGTAGAGGAACAGCAGGAACGCGGCCTTGCCCGCGACGTTCCCGACCTTGCGCTTGGCGCTCATCCGGTTCGCCTCGGCGACCATCTCGCCGGTGTTCTCGAACGAGTTGCCGTCGTCGTCCGGGTCGTCGACGTCGAACAGGCCGCCGAGTCCGGTCACCAGGAAGTAGGTGACGAGACCGGAGATCCCGGCGATGAGGACCGTCGACTGGTGGTCACCAGCGGTGGTTCCCGCGATGGCGAGGACGGCGAGTGCGACGACGACGTTGACCATCGGGAGCTTGCCGATGAAGAGCAGCGGGCGCTCGAGCCACGTGAGCCACAGGATCTCGCGCTCCTCGAACATGAAGTCGAGGAAGATCATGAGCAGGAACATGCCACCGAAGGCGGCGATCTGCGGATGCGCCTCGTGCAGGAGGTAGGCGTACGTGCCGGGCTCGTCGATCGGGCCCTTCTCGAGCGCGAGCTGGACCGCCTCGATCGGGTTGAGCGACGCCGTCACGCCGACGATGAGCAGCGGGAACAGGATGCGCATGCCGAACACGGCGATGATGATGCCCACGGTGAGGAACATCTTCTGCCAGAACGGGTTCATCCGCTCGAGGATGCGGGCGTTGACGACCGCGTTGTCGAAGCTGAGGCTGATCTCGAGGATGCCGAGGATGGCAGTGATGATGACCGCGCTCCACCCGCCGTAGACGAGGGCCACGGCCAGGGCGAGCACGGTGATGGCCAGGGACCACCCGAAGGTCTTCAGGAACACGTGCGCGGATCTCCCCTTGGTGCATGGTGCGGTCGTCGAGGGGACGGCAACGTCGAGCACGCCCCGTTCGGGATGCTACATGCTCGGGGCCGAGTGGCGACGAGGCCAGCGCCCGTCGGCGGTGAACGTCGGGTCACGCTTCGCCCGCATGTACTCCTGGAACGACGTGGCCTGCTCGGAGCACCACACCACCTGCTTGCGGTGGAGCTCCTCGGCGCTGATGCCGAGTTCGTCCGGGTACTTCGCAGCGATGGCCTGTGCGACCCGGCCGGCGGCGATCGCGTCCGCACCGGCGTCGTGCGCGTCGTCGAGCTGGACGCCGTACAGCTGCGACGCCGCCTCGAGCGTCCGCTTGCCCTTCCGGTAGGTGTCGAGCGCCTTGTCCATGACGAGCGGGTCGACGACGTTCCCGATGACGGGGGACGCGATGCCGTGGCGCTTCGCCTCGCGGTCGAGGACGGTGAGGTCGTACGGGGCGTTGTAGATGACCAGGGGGATGCCGCGCGCGAACACGGCTTCGACCGCGGCGACGATCTCGGCCACGACCTCGCCGGCGGGGCGGCCCTCGGCCTGCGCCCGCTCCGTCGTGATGCCGTGCACCGCGGACGCCTGCTCGGGGATGGCCACGCCGGGGTCGGCGAGCCAGGTGCCCTCGACGATGGACCGTCCGGTCATGTCGATCAGCCCGACGTGCGCGGTGACGATCCGGGCGGTCTCGACGTCGATGCCCGTCGTCTCGAGGTCGAACACGCCGAGCGCGTGCCACCACGGGCGGGTCGTCAGGTCCTGCGGGGGCCGGGTCGTCGGGTCGATCGCGGCAGCGGGGGAGGTCACGGTCGTCAGGCTAGCCAACCGCACCGACACCGCGACACGACGCGCGCGGCGGACGGGGGACGGGCCTCCCGGGCAGTCGGCGCGTCACCGGGCGTCAGACCGCCGCCGACGTCCCGACCGGTGCCGGCGTCGCGGCGCCCTGCCCGACGTGCAGCCAGTAGAAGGCCTGCGTGCCGAGCGTCAGGGTGACGTTCCCGTCCTCGTCGAACGAGGGGAACGCGCCGCCGCCGAACAGGTCGACCAGCGGCCGGCCGGCGTACTCGGGTGCCGAGACGGTGACCGAGGTCGGGTTGTGCGCGAACGAGAACACGCACAGCACGTCCTCGGCGCTCGGCCCGAACTGCTGCGTCGAACCGCCCCACGACCGGACGAAGGCGAGCACGCTCTCGTTCGAGGTCCGCTGCACGGCGAGCGACCCCATCCCGAAGACCGGGTGTGCCTTGCGGACGTGGATGACGTTGCGGATCCAGTGCAGCAGCGACCGCGACTGGGCGAGCTGCGCCTCGACGTTGACCTGCGCGTAGTTGTAGACGAGCGACTGCACGACCGGCAGGTAGAGCTTGCCCGGGTCGGCGGAGGAGAACCCGGCGTTGCGGTCCGGCGTCCACTGCATCGGGGTGCGGGAGGAGTCGCGGTCCGGCAACCAGATGTTGTCGCCCATGCCGATCTCGTCGCCGTAGTAGAGGAACGGCGAGCCGGGCAGCGAGAAGAGCAGCGCGTGCACGAGTTCGAGTTCCGCGCGCGAGTTGTCGAGCAGGGGTGCGAGGCGCCGTCGGATCCCGATGTTCGACCGCATCCGCGGGTCGTAGCCGTACCAGCCGTACATCGCCTGCCGGTACTCCTCGCTGACCATCTCGAGCGTCAGCTCGTCGTGGTTGCGGAGGAAGACGCCCCACGCGGCGGTCTCCGGCACGTCGAGGGTCTCCGACAGGATCGCCGCCAGCTCCTTGGCGTGCTGCGCGCGGAGCGAGTAGAAGATGCGCGGCATCACCGGGAAGTCGAAGGCCATGTGGCACTCGGGCTCCTCGTCGGTGCCGAGGAAGGCCGCGGTCTCGCGGGGCCACTGGTTCGCCTCGGCGAGCAGGACGCGGCCGGGGTACTCGTCGTCGACCATGGCCCGCAGCTGCTTGATGAACTCATGCGTCTCGGGCTCGCCCTCGCCGTTGCCCTCCTCCGACTGGAACAGGTACGGGATCGCGTCGAGCCGGAGTCCGTCGACGCCCAGGTCCAGCCAGTGCCGGACGACGTCGTACACCGCCTCGACGACGGCCGGGTTCTCGTAGTTGAGGTCGGGCTGGTGCGAGAAGAACCGGTGGAAGAAGAACTGGCGTCGGACCGGGTCGAACGTCCAGTTCGAGTCCTCGGTGTCGACGAAGATGACCCGGATGTTCTGGTACTCCTGGTCGGTGTCGCGCCAGACGTAGAAGTCGCCGTAGGGACCGTCCGGGTCCTCCCGGGACTGCTGGAACCACTCGTGCTGGTCGCTCGTGTGGTTGATGACCATGTCGATGACGATCCGCATGTTCCGCTCGTGCGCCTTCGTGACGAGTTCGCGGAACTCCTCGAGCGTGCCGAACTCGGGCAGGATCGCCTTGTAGTCGGAGATGTCGTACCCGCCGTCACGGAGGGGCGACCGGAAGAACGGCGGCAGCCAGAGCGCGTCGACGCCGAGCCACTGCAGGTAGTCGAGGCGGCTGATGAGGCCCTGCAGGTCGCCGGTGCCGTCCCCGTTCGAGTCCACGAACGACCGGATCATGCACTCGTAGAAGACCGATCGCTTGTACCAGAGCGGGTCGAGCGTGAGTCCGGGCTGCTGGATCGGGGCTGTGAAGGACACCGTGCTCCTCGTCGTGGTCGGCGGACCGCCGATCGGGCGGGCCGCCCCGGACACGGTAGACGCGGCACGCCGGACGCGCACGCCGGATCGTCTTCCCTAGACTGACGCGGATGCAACCGCCCGTGCTGTCCCCGTACCAGTCGCTCATGGCGGCGACCCCCGTCGTGCACCGCGCGGTCCAGGTCGACGGCCGGACCACCCACTACTGGGAGTACGGCCCCGGTGACGACGCCACCCTCGGCACCGGCACCGGCACCGGCACCGGCACCGCATCCGGCGCCACCGTGCAGCTCGGCGGCCCGGGCGGACCGGCGGCGACCGTGCTCGCCGTGCACGGATTCCGGGGGGACCACCACGGCCTCGAGTCGATCGCGGCGCACCTCGTGTCGGGCCATCCGGAGGGCGTGCGCGTCATCGTGCCCGACCTGCCCGGCTTCGGCGTGTCCGACCCGCTCCCGACGTCGGACCTCGACGCCTACGTCCACTGGCTCGACGGCTTCCGGGCCGCGCTGGGCCTCGGCCGTGACACCGTCGTCCTCGGTCACTCCTTCGGCTCCATCGTCGTCGCGGCCGCGGTGGCCGACGGACTCGACACCCGGCTGCTCGTGCTCGTCAACCCGATCGCGGCCCCGGCCCTGCAGGGTCCCCGCGCTGTCGGTACCGGCATCGCGATCGCGTACTACCGTCTCGGCGCCCGACTGCCGCGCGCGCTCGGCCTCGGGTTGCTGCGGAACCGGGGGATTGTGCGCGCGATGAGCGTCGCGATGCTCAAGTCAGCCGACCCGGCCCTCCGACGGTGGGTGCACGACCAGCACGACCGGTACTTCTCGGCCTTCGCGGACCGGACGAGCGTGCTGCAGGCGTTCCGGACGTCCGTCACCCACGACGTCGCACAGTTCGCCGACCGGATCACGGTCCCGGTGCTCATGGTCGCCGCCGAACACGACGACATCACCGCGGTCCCCGAGCAGCGCGCCCTGGCGGCCCGGCTCCGGGACGCCGAACTCGTCGTCGTGCCCGGCGTCGGGCACCTCGTGCACTACGAGACGCCCGCCGAGGCATCCGCCGCGGTGCTGCGGCGGATGCGGGACACCACGGCCGCGCCGACCAACCGTGGGCGGAAGCGACCGGGTCCCGCGCGTCGCGCCTCCGGCCGGACCGGTCCCGACCGGACCACCGGCGAGCCCGACCGCACCACCGGGAGCGACGCGTGACGCGCCTGCGCATCGGCATCGACTGCCGCTACGTCCGGATCGGCCGGCACGACGGGATCAGCCGCTTCACGGCAGGCGTCGCCGCGCACCTGCCGGACCGTCACGACCACGTCCTGCTCGTCTCCGACGAACGCCAGCTGGCGTCCCTGCCCGAGGGTCTGCCGTGGGAGCTCGTCCCCGCGCCGACGGACCCGGGCGAGCCCCTCGTGGCCCGACACGTCAACCGACTCGGTCTCGACGCGGTGTTCTCGCCGATGCAGACGATGGGCTCGCGCGGCCGGCGGTACGCGCTCGTGCTCACGCTGCACGACCTCATCTACTACCGGAACCGCACGCCGCCCCGCGAGTTCTCGTGGCCCCTGCGCCTCGGCTGGCGCGCGTTCCACCTGGCGTGGTGGCCGCAGCGTCTCCTGCTGAACGGGGCCGACGGCGTCGTCACGGTGTCCGGGACGACCGCCGGGCTCATCGCCGAGCACCGCCTGACGACCCGACCGGTGACCGTCGCGTACAACGCCGCCGACCCGGCGGCACCGCGCTCCCCGGGGGGCGGGCGGACGAGGTCGCTCGTGTACATGGGCTCGTTCATGCCGTACAAGAACGTCGAGACGCTCGCCGCGGCGCTGCCCCTGCTCGGGCCGGACTGGACACTGCACTGCATGTCGCGCGTCTCGGACGCCGACCGTACCCGACTGCAGCGGCTCGCCCCGACGGGCTCGCTCGTGTTCCACGACGGTGCCACGGACGACGAGTACCTGGCCGTCCTCCGCTCCGCCACGGCGCTCGCGACCGCCTCGCTCGACGAGGGGTTCGGCATCCCGCTCGTGGAGGCGATGGGGGTCGGCACCCCGGTCGTCGTCAGTGACATCCCGATCTTCCGGGAGATCGGTGGGGACGCCGCCGAGTACTTCGACCCGTCGTCGCCGTCCGCCGTCGCTGCCGCCGTCCGCCGCCTGGAGGCCCGCTGGGACGCCGCGTCGACGGCCTCCCTCGAGCAGGCCGGTCGGTTCCGGTGGCAGGACTCCGCCGAGCGCGTCACGCAGGCCGTCGAGCGTGCCGTGGCGGACCGGGCGGCCAGCCGCCGCGGCTGAGCCCCGTGGACGCGGCGCCCGTTCAGGGTCGGCGGGTCTGCACCTGGACACCCGGGAAGACGTCCGCGCCGACCGCTTCGGCAGCCGCCGCCACCGCGTCGAACGCCACACCCCTGCCGGTCGTGGTGACGATGACCTGCTGCGCACCGGCCTCGTCGGAGCGTCCGCCCGAGCGTGCGGCGAGGGTGCAGTCGACGGCGACGACCCCGCCGATCGCCGCGAGCCCGTCCGCCAGCTCGAGCCGGCGCTGGCTCGTCTCCGGGGAGTCCGACACCCCGACCTGCACGGGGCCGAGGTCGAGCGTGGCCCAGATCCGGACGCCCGATCCGGACGAGTCGGCCGCCGCGGTGCTCAGCGCGGTCACGAGCGTGCGTCGATCGGCAGCGGGGAGGTCGGGCTCGGCGTGCACCACCGCCGTGACGTCGTACCCGGCGAACGAGGTCTTCTCGGTCCGGGCCGTGCCCACGTCGGCGACGCCGGGCAGCGCCGAGGCGGCCGCGACGAACGCGCGGCGGTCGGCCTCCGGGCGGGGGAACACGCCGCCGACCCCGCGCTGCACCTGGGACAGGATGACGCCGAGCACGACGACGATGACCACGGCGACCGCGACCACGCCGAGCACCACCGCGGTCCACGCACGGAGCCGTTCGGGACGCGTCCGGGTCGGGACGGACGCGGTGTCCGGGCCGAACGCGGCATCGAGGTCGTCGTCGTCGTCCCACGGACCCCGCCGGAGGGCGTCGACTCCGCGGGCACGGCCGTCGGCGTGCCGTCCACCAGCGTCCACTGCATCACCTCGCAGCGACGGTCCCGTGCGTCGGGCCGCCGTGCACCGGAGGCTAGTCGGCCGAGGCCTCGGGCGCTCCCCGGGTGGGCGGTGTCAGCTGCGGCGCTCGAGCGGGTTCTGGTACTCGAAGGCGTACCGGCCCGGGGCGTCCGAGAGCTCGTCGATGGGGTCGTCGGAGCGGACGAGTTCCGCCCGGAAGCGGTCGGGGTCCCAGCGGAACGTGTGCACCGAGCCGTTGCGGATGGGGACGGTGGAGCGCTCGACGGTGCCGGGAGCCGCTGCGTCGACGACGGTCCGGATCACGGCGCCGTGGGTCGCGACGACGACCGCGCCGGCGTCGTACCGCACGGCGATCTCGGCGAGGGTCTCGGTGACCCGGTCGAGGAGCGCGGCCCGGGACTCCCGTCCAGGGACGGCGTCGTGCGGCCACCGAGCGGCGATGTCCTCGTGGGTGAGTCCCTCGGCCTCGCCGTAGGCCCGTTCGCGGAGCCCGTCGTAGCCGTCCGGTGTCGGCAGACCGAGGTGCGAGGCGATGATCGTGCCCGTCTCGAGGGCGCGGGAGAGCGGCGACGAGACGACGGCGTCGAAGGACCGACGCGCGAGCAGGACGGCGGTCTCCGCGGCCTGACGGCGTCCGGTGTCGTTCAGGGGCACGTCCGTCGAGCCCTGGATCCGCCGTTGCCGGTTCCAGTCGGTCTCGCCGTGTCGGACCAGGGAGAGGAGCGTCGTCACCCGTCGATCATCGCAGACGCGGTGAGTCGCGCCGCGAGTTCGACGAGGGTCTCGGTGGTGCCGGCGTCGAGCTTCACCGCGGCGCGTCGGTCACTGCGGGTGGCGCCGCGGTTCACGATGACGACCGGGTGCTTCCGGCGCGTGGCGTGGTCGAGCAGTCGGACGCCGCTGTTGACGGTCAGCGAGGACCCGACGACGAGCAGCGCGTCGGCCTCGGCGACGATGGACACGGCCTCGCGGAACTTCTCGGCGGGCACGAACTCGCCGAAGAACACCACGTCGGGCTTGAGCACGCCGCCGCACACCGTGCAGTCCGGCACCCGGAAACGTTCCACGTCGGCGATCTCGACGTCCCCGTCCGGCTGGAGCTGCACGGTGCCCGGCTCGTCGATCCAGGGGTTCTCGCGGTCGAGGACGGCGGCGAGGTCGGCGCGGGAGAACACCTGTCCGCACGTCAGGCACACCGCGCGGTCCATCGAGCCGTGGACCTCGACGACCCGGCGGGAACCGGCGCGGAGGTGCAGGCCGTCGACGTTCTGGGTCACGACGCCGGTCACGACGCCGGCTCGTTCGAGTGCGGCGAGCGCCCGGTGTCCGTCGTTCGGCCGTGCGGCGGCGAACGTCCGCCAGCCGAGGTGCGACCCGGCCCAGTACCGCTGCCGCTTCGCCGGGTCGGCGAGGAACTCCTGGAAGGTCATCGGCTTGCGGACCACCCGGCCTGCGCCGCGGTAGTCGGGGATCCCGGAGTCGGTGCTGACGCCCGCGCCGGTGAGCACGGCGACGCGCTTGCCCTGCAGGACCGCGACCGCGCGTTCGAGGTCGGTCGCCGGGCCGTCCGACAGCGCCGGGCCGTCCGACGCTGCGGACCGCTCCGTCGCGGTGCCGTCCGTCGCAGTGCCGTCGCTCGTCGCCATCGTGTCCACGGTACCCTCAACCGCCGAGCGTCCCCGGGCCTTCCCCGAGTGGTCGCCGACCCCGGAACGGGCCCCGGACCACGAGCCCGGACCTCCGGACCGCCCATCGACCTCCCGACCGGAACGAGCACCGTGCACCCCGTCCGCATCGACTCCCTCGACGACCCGCGCCTCGACGACTTCGCCCGGCTGACCGACGTGGCGCTCCGCCGGGTCTCCGAGCCCGAGGGCGGGCTGTACATCGCCGAGTCGAACACCGTCATCGAGCGCGCGGTCCGCGCTGGTCACGTCCCGCGGTCCGTGCTCGTGCAGGAGAAGTGGCTCGACACCGTGCTGCCCCTCGTCGCCGAGCACGACGGCCCGGTGTTCGTCGGCTCGGACGCGCTGCTCGAGGAGCTCACCGGGTTCCGGATGCACCGGGGCGCGATCGCCGCCGTGCACCGGCCGGAGCTGCCGACCGTCGCGGACGTCGTCCGGGACGCCCGCCTCGTCGTCGTGCTCGAGGACGTCGTCGACCACACGAACGTCGGTGCCGTCTTCCGGAGCGTCGCCGGGCTCGGTGCCGACGCGGTGCTCGTCAGCCCCCGCTGCGCGGACCCGCTGTACCGCCGCAGCGTCCGCGTGAGCATGGGGACGGTCCTGCAGGTCCCGTGGACCCGGATCGGCGAGTGGCCGGCGGCGGGGGAGGACCTCCGCGCCCAGGGCTTCCACGTCGCCGCGATGGCCCTGACCGACCGCTCGGTGGACCTCGAGGACTTCGTCGCAGACGTCCCCGACCGCGTCGCGCTGGTGATGGGCACGGAAGGGCAGGGCCTGACGCCCGCCGCCGTCGCCGCGGCGGACACGACCGTGCGCATCCCGATGCACCACGGTGTGGACTCGCTCAACGTTGCCGCGGCGAGCGCCGTCGGTCTGTGGGCGGTCGCCGACGCGCAGCGCCGGCGCTGACGAGCACGGTCCGTCGACGCCGCTGGCCGTGTCGGTCCGGCCCGGCCGGGAGGCCCGACACGGCACGACGCCGAGGGCGGCCGTCCCAGGGTCGCGGGCCGGGCCTCCAGTACGATCCGGTCTCGTGCCGAACGTCGTCCGCCGCCCCCGCTCCGCGCTCCGGAGGCCCGTGACGGTCGCCGTGGCCGCCGTCCTCCTGCTCGTCGTCGCGTTCCTCGCCGCCGCCGCGCTCGTGCCGTTCGCCCCGGCCACGGCGAGCACCGCCACGTACCGGGCGCCCACGGCGAGCGCACCGGAGCTGCAGTTCCCCGACTACGGGGCCACCGCCGTCGAGGCGGAGGGGTTCCCGCAGAGCCTCACGACCAGCGGCGACCGGCAGCAGCGGTCGATCGCGAGCATCTCGAAGATCGTGACGGCGCTCGTCGTGCTCGAGCAGGAGCCCCTCCCGGTCGGTGAGCAGGGCCCGTCGGTGCGGTTCACGCCGGCGATGGAGGCGCTGTACGCCGAGTACGCGGCGCAGGACGGCGAGGTCGCGCCGCTGCCGACGGACCGACGGATGTCCGAGTACCGGGTGTTGCAGGTGACCTTGATGGAGTCGGCGAACAACTACGCCGGGTCCCTGGCCCTCTGGGCGTTCGGGTCGATGGACGCGTACCGGGAGGCCGCCGGTGACTGGCTCGACGACCACGGTCTGGACGACACGACGATCGTGGAACCGACTGGCCTCGACGCCCGGAACCGGTCGACGGCGACCGACCTCGTGGACCTCGGGAAGCTCGCGCTCGCGGAACCCGTCGTCAAGGAGATCGTGGGCACGGCGTCGGTGACGATCCCCGGCGTCGGCGAGATCGAGAACTCGAACAAGCTGCTCGGCATGGACGGCGTCGAGGGGATCAAGACGGGCACGCTGGACGAGGCCGGGGCGTGTCTGCTGTTCGCGGCGACGTACGAGCGCGGCGGCCGACCGGTGACCGTGATCGGCGCGATGCTCGGCGGGGAGGACCACGACGCGCTCGACGCCGACGTCCGACGGTTGCTGCACTCGGTCGCGGACGACTTCCACGTGGTGACCCTGACGAACGAGGGGCAGACCTTCGGGACGTACGCGGCCCCGTGGCAGGACGAGGTCGACGCGACCGCGAGTCGTGCGGCGTCGGTCCTGGTGTGGGGGAGCACGACCGTGACCGCGAAGACGACGCTCGAGCCGGTGACGCTCGGGACGGCCGGCGAGCGGGTGGGCCGCGTCCGGTTCGCGGTGGAGCACCACGATCCGGTCACGGTGCCCCTCCAGCTCGACCGGGCGATCGAGGATCCGGGCGTCTGGTGGCGCTGGGCGAACCCGTTCCGGGGCGTGGAGTTCGACCCGGCTGCAGCGACGGGCTAGCGCCGACGACGGGCGGCCGACCGGGGTCGAGCGGCCGACCGGGGTCGAGCGGTCAGGGGACCCGCGTTCCGGCAGCGGCCGGGACCGCGGCGTCGAGCGCGTCGAGCGCCCAGGTGGTGTCCTCGGTGGGCGCCGCGTGGACGAGGTGCAGCGCGAGCCCGTCGACGAGGGCGTGCAGGCGCCGGGCGGCGGTGTCGAGGTCGCCCGGATCGGCGTCCGGCGTGAGGAGCGCGAGCAGCGAGCGACAGGCGCGCGCGAGTGTCCGGGTGGAGTCGTCGTGCGCGGCACGGGCGTCGGCGTCGGTCAGGGCCAGCGAGCCGAGGGTGAGCCACACCTCCATCTCGGTGCGCCGTCCCGTGTCGAGCGGGAGCAGTTCGGCGAGGCAGGCGAGCACGAACGCCCGCGGGTCGGCGTCGGGGTCGGTGGCCTCGGCGACGGCGTCCATCCGGGCCTGCACCCGCTCCCCGACGAGTCGCAGGCAGTAGGAGCGGAGCGCCACCTGGGTCGGGAAGGCGCGACGGAGCGAGGCCGTGGCGAGGCCGGCCTCCTCGGCGACCCGACGGACCGAGAAGCCGGGCAGACCGTCGCGGCTGAGGACGCGCCAGGCGGCTGCGGCGATGACGGCGTCCCGTTCGCTGTGGTCGATGAGGCGGGGCACGTGCTGATCGTACACACTCGTACTAACATCGCCGTTGTGAACACACTCGTACTCAAACCGTTCTCCGTCGCGCCGACGGCAGGAGCGGCCTCGTGATCGTCCTCATCGTCGCCTGCGAGGTCGGGTTCTGGGTCGCGGTCCTCGGCGGACTGACCCTGCGCTCGGTCGCCGGCATGCCGCGCACGGGAGCCGCGGTCCTCCTGCTCGCGCCTGTCCTCGACGCCGTGCTCCTCGTCGCCACCGCGATCGACCTGCGTGCGGGGGGAGCGGCGACGTGGGAGCACGGGCTCGCCGCGCTCTACATCGGGTTCTCGGTGACGTACGGTCACCGGATGATGCGGTGGGCCGATCGGCACCTGGCGCGGATCCGGACCGGGCAGGCCCTCCCCGCGAAGCCCGTCGGGTGGGCACACACGCGGAAGTGCTGGGGCGACGTCGTCCGCACCACGCTCGCCGCCGTGCTGTCGGCGGCCGTGCTCGGCGGGCTCATCGCCTGGGGCGGTCCGGGCACCGCGGGTGTCGAACCGCTGCTCGGGTGGTTCCCGGTGCTCGGCGTCGTCGTCGCCGTCGAGCTGCTCTGGGCCCTCGGGTACACCGTGTGGCCGAAGCGCGCGACGTCGGCCTGAACGCCGGCCGCCCGACCGCCGGGGCGGGTCGTGCCGCCTCCGTGCGGTTCCGACTCAGTCCCGCCGGACGACCGGCTGCAGGGCGGTCCGCTTCGCCGTCACCCCATCGCCGGACGACGTCCGCCGCACCCGGCGCACGACCCAGGGGACGAGGTACTCCTTCGCCCAGCCGAGGTCTTCGACGCGCGCCTCACGCCACGGCCGGGCCGCCAGGGGCTCCGGCACCGACGCGTCGAGCGTGTGCCGCACCCCGAGCGCGTCGAGCACCGCGGCGGCGACGGTCGCGTGGCCGAGCGGCGAGTGGTGGAGGCGGTCCGGAGCCCACATCCGCGGGTCCCGGAGGACTCGGAGCGCCCACAGGTTCGCGACGAGGGCGCCGTGCTTCAGCGCGATGGCCTGCAGGTGCTCGTTGTAGATCGCGGTCTTCCCACGGACCATGCCGAGCACCGGGGTCATCCCGACGTCCGGCCCGGTGAACAGCACCACCGTCGCCCCGTCGCGCCGCAGGGTCCCGATCATCCGGTCGTACCGCTCGGCGAGTTCGTCCGGGTCGGAACCGGGACGGATGATGTCGTTGCCGCCCGCCGAGACCGTGACGAGGTCCGGCCCGAGGGCGAGGGCCGCGTCGACCTGCTCGTCGACGACCTGCCCGAGCAGACGCCCGCGCACGGCCAGGTTGGCGTAGGCGAAGTCCTCGTCGGTGCCGTCCGCCAGCGTCTCGGCCACGCGGTCCGCCCAGCCGCGGTGCCCGCCGACGGACGCCGGGTCCGGGTCACCGATCCCCTCGGTGAACGAGTCCCCGATCGCGACGTACCTGGTCCACGGATGACGGTCTGACACGTGACGCGACCGTACTCTCGTCCCATGACCTCGTCCACCCCGCTCGAGCACCGCCCATGGGCCGTCCCGGACGACCTCCTCGCCCGCATCGCCGCCCGTGCTCCCCGGTACGACGCGGACAACGCGTTCTGCGCCGAGGACCTCGCCGAGCTCCGGCAGGCCGGCTACCTCCGGATCGGGGTACCGGTCCGGGACGGAGGCTCGGGGCTCGGGCTCCGTGACACCGCCGCGGTGCAGCGGACCCTCGCCACCGCGGCGCCGGCGACCGCGCTCGGACTCGGCATGCACCAGGTGTGGGTGCAGGCGGCCCGCAGCGTGTCCGCACGAGGCGCGTCGTTCCTCGGGACGGTCACCGACGCCGCGGCTGCGGACCGGCTGCTCGCCTTCGGGGTGAGCGAACCGGGGAACGACGCTGTCCTGTTCGACTCGCTCACCACCGCCGAGCCGGACGGTTCGGGTGGGTACCGGTTCACCGGGACGAAGGTCTCCACCTCGCTCGCTCCGGCCTGGGACGTGCTGAGCGTGTTCGGCAAGGACACCTCCGGGCCGGAACCACGGCTCGTGCACGGTTTCGCGGAGCGTGGCGACGGCGGAGTGCGGCACCTCGACGACTGGGACACGCTCGGCATGCGGGCCACACAGAGTCGGACGACGCTGCTCGAGGGCGTGCACGTGCCGGCGCACCGGATCGTGCGGACCCTGCCGGTCGGCCCCGTCGCCGACCCGTTCGTGTTCGGGGTCTTCGCCGCGTTCGAGCTGCTCGTCGCCTCGGTCTACGTCGGGATCGCCTCGCGAGCGATGACGCTCGCCGTCGACCGGGTCGCCGCGCGCACCGCCGTGGACGGGACGCCCCGCTCCGCCGACCCGGACGTCCGACGTGCCGTCGCCGCGATGCGCGGTGCGACCGACGCCGTGCAGCTGCAGGTGGACGCCCTGGCCCGGGACGTCGACGAGCTCGTCGTGCACGACCGCTGGTTCCCGCTGCTCGTCGGGACGAAGGCGCGGGCGGTGGACACGGCCCAGCACGTCGTCGACGAGGCCATGCGCGTCGTCGGCGGCTCGGCCTTCCGGGCGTCGGACGAGCTCGCGCGTCTCGCCCGTGACGTCCGGGCCGGGCAGTACCACCCGTCGACGCGGGACTCCGCGCTGCGGACGATCGCCGCGGCCGAGCTCGGACCGCTCCCGCGGTGACCGTCCTGCCGCGGCCGTTGCCGCGGTGCGGGGCCGCTGCTCGAGCTGGAGGCTCTGCTGCTCCCACGCTGTCGGCGGTCCGTGCGAGCATGCTCCGGTGAGCAAGCAGGACGGACGCAACCGGGTCGTCTCCGACGCGCCCGTCGACGACCGCACCGCGACGGTCCTGCACGTCGACATGGACGCCTTCTTCGCCTCCGTCGAACTGCTCGACCGCCCCGACCTCGTCGGCCTGCCCGTCATCGTCGGCCACGACTCGGACCGTTCCGTCGTCACGGCCGCCACCTACGAAGCCCGCAGGTACGGCGTCAACTCGGCGATGCCGATGGCCATCGCGAAGCGCCGGTGCCCCACAGCCGTCATCGTCGAACCGCACTTCGAGAAGTACAGCGCCCGCTCGGCGCAGGTCATGCGCATCTTCGACCGCTTCACCCCGCGGGTCGAACGGCTCGGCATCGACGAGGCGTTCCTCGACGTCGCCGGCGCCCTCCGCCTGTACGGCACGCCGTGGCAGATCGGCACCGAGATCCGCCGGACCGTGTTCGCGGAGACCGGTCTGCACTGCTCGGTCGGGGCGGCGTCGACCAAGTTCGTGGCGAAGCTCGCGTCGAGCCGCGCCAAGCCGGACGGCCTGCTCGTCGTCCCGCACGCCGACACCGTCGCCTTCCTGCACCCGCAGCCGGTCTCGGCGCTGTGGGGCGTGGGCGGCAAGACGCAGGAGACCCTCGAGCGCCGGGGCATCCACACCGTGCGGGACCTCGCGACCACACCGTTGCCGTCGCTCGTGTCGCTGCTCGGACCGGCGGGTGGCCAGCGCCTGCACGACCTGGCCTGGGGGCGGGACCCCCGGACGGTGGAGGCCGGTGTCGGCGAGAAGTCCATCGGGCACGAGGTCACGTTCGGCCGCGACCTCACGGAACGCGACGACGTCGCACGGGAACTCCTCCGCCTGGCCGAGAAGGTCGCCGTCCGCCTCCGACGCGCGGAGGTCCAGGCCCGCACCGTCGCACTCAAGGTCCGGTACACCGACTTCACGACGCTGACCCGGTCCCGCACGCTCGCCGAACCGAGCGACGTCGCCAAGCGCATCCACCGCGAAGCCGTCGAGCTGTACGACGTGCTGCACCGCCCGGGCAACCGGATCCGGCTCATCGGTGTCCGCGGTGAGAACCTCGTCCCCGCGGCCGCGAGCAACGCGCTGTGGGACGACGACGCGCCGTGGCGGGACACCGAGACGACGGTCGACGCGGTCACCGCACGGTTCGGCGCCGGCGTGCTCCGGCCGGCGTCGCTCGTCCGGGCCACCCCCGAGCAGCGTGCCCCGCACGCCCGGCAGGACTGAGCGTGCCGGTACACTCGGGTGGAGTGAGCGCAGCGGAGAACATCGAGCACCAGGAACCCGCCGAACTCCCGATCGACGGGCTGGCGGACGACCGGCACGACCGCGGCACGGTGCCGACCGAACCGGCGGCCATCGCCGAGGTCGCTGGCAACGCCGCAGCGGAACACCTCTCCCCCGCGTTCCCGGAGCGAGCCGCCTGGGGCACCGCGTCCAAGCTGCGCGCATGGCAGGTCGAAGCGCTGACGAAGTACTTCGAGAAAGAGCCCCGCGACTTCCTCGCGGCGGCCACCCCGGGCGCCGGCAAGACCACCTTCGCGCTCCGCCTGGCGACCGAGCTCCTCGCCCGCGGCACCGTCGACCGCCTCGTCGTCGTCGCCCCGACCGAACACCTCAAACGCCAGTGGGCCGACGCCGCCGACCGCGTCAACATCCGGCTCGACCCGATGTTCAAGAACGGCGACGGCATGTTCGGCCGGCACTACCAGGGCGTCGCCATCACCTACGCCCAGGTCGGCATGAACCCCGAGGTGCACGAGCGGATCACGGCCGGCGGCAAGACGCTGGTCATCCTCGACGAGGTGCACCACGGCGGCGACGCCCTGACCTGGGGCGACGGCATCCGCCAGGCGTTCACGAAGGCCACCCGCCGACTGTCGCTGTCCGGCACGCCGTTCCGGTCGGACACCGCGCCGATCCCGTTCGTCCAGTACGCCCCCGACGAGCAGGGCATCCGCACCTCGATCTCCGACTACAACTACGGCTACGGCCGGGCACTCAAGGACGGCGTGGTCCGCCCCGTGCTCTTCATGGCCTACGCGGGGCAGATGCGCTGGAAGACCCGGATGGGCGACGAGATGGCCGCCTCCCTCGGAGACGCCGTCACGAAGGACATCACCGCGCAGGCCTGGCGCACCGCGCTCTCGCCGGAGGGCGAGTGGATGCCCGCCGTGCTCTCGGCGGCGGACAAGCGCCTCACCGAGGTGCGCCGCGGCGTGCCGGACGCCGGTGGACTCGTCATCGCCACCGACACCACCACCGCCAGGGCCTACGCACGGATCCTCCAGCGGATCACGGGGGAGCGGCCGACGGTCGTCCTCTCCGACGAGGCCGCCGGGTCGAGCCGGATCCAGTCCTTCGCCGAGGACACCTCGCGGTGGATGGTCGCCGTCCGGATGGTGTCCGAGGGCGTCGACGTGCCGCGGCTCTGCGTCGGCGTGTACGCCACGAGCGCGAGCACACCGCTGTTCTTCGCGCAGGTGATCGGCCGCTTCGTCCGGGCCCGCCGTCGCGGCGAGACGGCGTCCGTGTTCCTGCCGAGCGTCCCCGGACTGATGGCACTGGCCGCCAGCCTCGAGCTGGAGCGCGACCACGCCCTCGACCGTCCGAAGGACACCGAGGACGGCATGTACAACCCCGAAGACGCGATGGTGGCCGAGGCCAACAAGGAGGACCGGGCCTCCGAGAGCCTGCTCGACATGCAGCCGTTCGAGGCGCTCGACTCGCAGGCCTCCTTCGACCGGGTCCTCTACGACGGCGGTGAGTTCGGCACCGGTGGCGAGGTCGGCTCCCTCGAGGAACTCGACTTCATCGGCATCCCCGGGCTGCTCGAACCCGACCAGGTGCGCGACCTGCTCCGCGCCCGTCAGGCGACCCAGGCCAAGCGTTCGAAGGGCCGTGTCCCGAAGGACGGCATGCCGAAGGCCCCCGAGCCGGTGGACCGGCCGATGTACATGACCATCAAGGAGCAGCGGTCCGAACTGCAGCGCCTCGTCTCGATCTGGTCGCGGCACGCCAACGAGCCGCACGGGTCGATCCACGCCGAACTCCGCCGGATGAGCGGCGGACCGGCCGTGGCGCAGGCGAGCATCGAGCAGATCCAGAAGCGCATCGACATCCTCCGGTCCCGGATCGGCGGCCGGCGGTGAGCCGCCGGACGAGCCCGCCCGTGGTGCGTCGGCCGTGATCGAGCCCGTCGACGACGACCGGACCTGGTACGTCAAGCGCGATCCGGACTCCTCGCCCGAGGCGATCATCGACCGGTTCGGCGGCGGCTACCGGCTCCGCCGGTTCTCCCTGCACGAGTCCCGTCGCACCCAGTACGGCGTCTACACCGGACGCGAGATCGCCGAGACCGCGTGGTGGCGCCTCCGCGACGGCCGGACGTGACGACGGACGGTGGCCGCCGACGTGACCGGGATCCGGTCCGGATCGCCCGGACAGGTGCGGCGCTGATGACGGGGAGGGGCAGGATCGGGTAGACCGGAGGAATGGCAGACTCCATCCCTCACGTCCTCGTCCTCGGCGGCGGCTCGGCCGGCTACACCGCCGTCAAGCAGCTGCAGAAGCACGCCGCCACGGTGCCGATGCGCATCACCCTCGTGGACCAGAACACGTACTACACGTACCTGCCGTTCCTGCCCGAGGTCGCCGGCGGGCACATCGCCCCCAAGGACGTCACCGTCGAACTCCGACGTGCGCTCCGCAAGACCCGCGTCATCCAGGGCAAGGTCACCGGGATCTCCTCCGCCGACAAGACCGTCTCGGTCGCGACGGCGGGCGGCGACGACCGCTCCTTCGGCTACGACCACCTCGTGGTCGCGCTGGGTTCGGTCACCCGCACCTTCCCGACCCCCGGCCTCGACGAGGTCGGCGTCGGCTTCAAGACCGTGGAGGAGGCCGCGTACGTCCGCGCGAAGCTCCTCGACAACATCGCGAAGGCCGCAGCGACGCGGGACGAGGACGAGCGTCGTCGTCTCCTCACCAGCATCTTCATCGGTGGCGGCTACACCGGCGTCGAGGCGATCGGCGAACTGTTCGACGTCTCGCAGGCCGCCATCGCCACGTACCCCTCGCTCGCCGGCGAGCAGCCCCGCTGGGTGCTCATCGACGCGCTCGACCGCGTCGCCCCCGAGGTCGGCCCCGAGCTGTCGAAGTGGACCCTCGAGTCCCTCCGTGCACGCGGCATCGACGTCCGCCTGAAGACCACCATGCCGAGCTGCGAGGGCGGCATCGTCAAGCTCTCCGACGGCGACGAGTTCGCCACCGGGCTGCTCGTCTGGACGGCCGGCGTGAAGCCGAACCCGCTCCTCGACGCCACCGACCTGCCGCGCGGCCCGAAGGGCCACCTCGCCGCCAACGCGAAGCTCCAGGTCGAGTCCGAGGACACGCACGAGGTCGTCCCGGGCGTCTGGGGCCTCGGTGACGTCGCGCAGGTCCCCGACCTCACCGCCGAGAAGCAGCCGGCGTACTACCCGCCGAACGCCCAGAACGCCGTCCGTCAGGCCGTCGTCGTCGCGGACAACATCGTGGCGTCGATCACCGGCAAGCCGCTCGAGGAGTACCGCCACCCGTCCATCGGCACCGTCGCCTCGTACGGTGTCGCGAAGGGCGCGGCGAACATCAAGGGCATCAAGATGACGAACCTGTTCGCCTGGCTCGCGCACCGCGCGTACCACGTGTACGCGATGCCGACGCTGAACCGCAAGGCGCGCATCGTCATCGGGTGGGTGACCGGCGCGGTGTCCGGCCGCGACGCGACCTCCCTCATCAAGGAGACCGACCCGCGTCGCACCTTCGTCGACGCGGCGAAGAGCTAGGGGACCGCGGCGGAGCGCGTCACGACGCGACTGCCTGTCCGACGGGAGGCCCGGTACCAGCTGGTACCGGGCCTCCCGTCCGTCGTGCGGTCCCGTCTGTGCGCCGAACGCGAGCCTGGGCCGCCTCCCACCCGCCGACCGCCAGCGTGGATGGTACGAGCGAGAGGAGCGCCATGCGCGCCATGACCTACCGCGGCCCCTACCGGGTCCGCGTCGAGGACAAGCCCGACCCCCGGATCGAGCACCCGAACGACGCGGTCATCCGCGTGGAGCGTGCCGCCATCTGCGGGTCGGACCTGCACCTGTACCACGGCATGATGCCGGACACCCGCGTCGGCCACACCTTCGGCCACGAGTTCATCGGCGTCGTCGAGGAGGTCGGCTCGTCGGTCGAGACCCTCAGCGTCGGGGACCGGGTCATGGTGCCGTTCCACATCTCCTGCGGCACCTGCTGGTTCTGCGCCCGCGGCCTGTTCACGAACTGCCACAACGTCAACCCGAACGCCACCGCGGTCGGCGGCATCTTCGGGTACTCGCACACCACCGGCGGCTACGACGGCGGCCAGGCGGAGCGTGTCCGCGTGCCCTTCGCCGACGTCGGCCCCCAGGTGATCCCGGACTGGCTCGACCCCGAGGACGCCCTGATGATGACGGACGCGCTGGGCACCGGGTACTTCGGGGCGCAGCTCGCCTCGATCCGCGAGGGCGACACCGTCGTGGTGCTCGGCGCCGGCCCCGTCGGGTTGTACGCGGCGAAGTCGGCGTGGTTCATGGGTGCCGGACGCGTGATCGTCGTCGACCAGCTCGAGTACCGCCTGGCCAAGGCCCGTGAGTTCGCGCACGCCGAGACGATCAACTTCGCCGAGGTGGACGACATCGTCGTCGAGATGAAGAAGCAGACGGACTTCCTCGGCGCCGACAGCGTGATCGACGCGGTCGGGGCAGAGGCCGACGGCAACTACCTGCAGCACGTGACGAGCTCGAAGCTCAAGCTGCAGGGCGGCTCGCCCATCGCGCTGAACTGGGCCATCGACGGCGTCCGCAAGGGCGGCACGGTGTCGGTGATGGGTGCGTACGGCCCGATCCCGAGCGCCGTGAAGTTCGGCGACGCGCTCAACAAGGGCGTCACCATCCACATGAACCAGGCGCCGGTGAAGCGCCAGTGGCCGCGCCTGCTCGAGCACATCCAGGCGGGCCACCTGAAGCCGAGCGACATCATCACCCACCGCATCCCGCTCGAGCACATCGACGAGGCGTACCACCTGTTCTCGGCGAAGCTCGACGAGTGCATCAAGCCGGTGATCGTGCCGTGAGCGGGAACGGAGACCAGAGCATGAGCAGTGCAGACGACCACATCGCGTACGTGGCGGACAAGCCGCGCGACCTGCCGTCGGCCGACGAGCTGCGCGCGCGGATCCCCGGGTGGGGGAGCGACCTCGATCTCGCCGACCGCCCGAGCGTCCCGAAGCTGTCCCGCGAGGCCGGTTCCGCCACCGGCGCGCACTGGGAGCGCCCCGAGCAGCAGCCGGGCGCCGAGGGTCGGGAGCGCTCGATCGAGCACGCGCACGTCACACCGGTGTTCGGCACCGCGCAGCCCCTGTCCGGGGTCGCCGGCGTCGTGAAGCGGTACGCCTACCGCCGCTTCAGCGAGGGACGCCTGGCACACTGGATGCTCCTCGTCGTGGGCGACCGCCTCGACGTGGCCACCCACCGCGTCACCGACGCACTCCGCGGACGCCCGGACCGGTTGGTCAAGGAGACCGGCATCGCCGCCGAACGTGCGGACGACCCGGTCGGCGCCCGGCTCGGGTCGACGCGACGGGACTGGCGGCACGGCGTGCTCGACCCCGTCGTGGCGACGTGGCCGTACCTGCTCATCGGCGGCGTGGCCGTCTGGGTGGTGCGGCGCGCCCGCCGCTGACGCGCCGCCACGCTGTACCGCGCCCTGCTGCGTGCGGTGCGCCCCGTTCGGACGGGGCGCTGTGCACGCAGCCGGGCGCGATGCGCATCCGCCGGCGCTGGCGCTGGCGCTGGCGCTGGCGCTGGGCACGCAAAAACGAACGGCCCTCCCGAAGGAGGGCCGTTCGCCGCTTGTCTCAACCCAAGTGTCCGAGCACGTGCTCCGGAGAGCAGGTACTGCGTGTCCGAGGGGGGACTTGAACCCCCACGCCCTAATACGGGCACTAGCACCTCAAGCTAGCGCGTCTACCAATTCCGCCACCCGGACAGGGTGTGGTGCTCTCGCACCGGGCGCTCCGACCGGGTTTCCCCGGCGTTCCTGCCGAGAGAAGACACTAGCACGGCTGTGAACGCACATTGAACACGGGCGTGCATCCCGGGCGCGGCGCAGCACGGCCAGGGTCGCCGGTAGCGTTGGCACCATGACGGCCGAGCTGGAACGCACCGCGGCGATCGCGCGGGACCTCATCCGGATCGACACCACGAACTGGGGTGAGGGGAGGTCCCGCGGCGAGACCGAGGCGGCCCACTACGTCGAGGCAGCGCTGCAGGACCTCGGCCTGACGCCGGAGTTGTTCGAGTCCGAACCCGACCGGGTCAGCGTCGTCGCCCGCGTCCCGGGCCGGGACCGCAGCAAGCCCGGGCTGGTCGTGCACGGCCACCTCGACGTGGTGCCGGCGGACCCGGCGAACTGGACCGTCGACCCGTTCGGTGGCGAGGTCCGCGACGGATCGCTCTGGGGGCGGGGTGCCGTCGACATGAAGAACATGGACGCGATGATGCTGACGGCACTGGCCGACGTCATCGAGCGGCAGGGGGCGCCGGAGCGCGACCTGGTCATCGCCTACTTCGCCGACGAGGAGGCCGGGGGAGTCCTCGGCGCGCACCACGTGGTCGACACCCGCCCCGAGGTCTTCGCGGGGGCGACGGCCGCGATCAGCGAGGTCGGCGGCTACTCGATCACGCTCGGGGACCGGCGGGCCTACCTGCTGCAGACCGGTGAGAAGGCCCTCATGTGGGTCAAGCTCGTGGCCAGGGGCACCGCGGCGCACGGCTCGCACGTGATCCGCGACAACGCCGTGACGAAGCTCGCCGCCGCGGTGGCCCGGATCGGCAGCGAGGAGTGGCCGGTCCGGCTGTCGGACACCACCGACGCGATGGTCGACGAGGTCGCCCGGTTCCTCGGCGTCGACCCCGTCGCGACCGGACCCGACGAGGTCGCCCTCGCCACCGGCTCGGCCGCGCGCTTCATCCACGCGGCCCTGCACACCACCACGAACCCGACGGTGCTCAGCGCCGGGTACAAGCACAACGTCATCCCGGACGAGGCCACGGCACTCGTCGACATCCGGTGCCTGCCCGGTGACGAGGAGTCGGTCCTCGAGCGGGTGCGTGAACTCGCGGGTGCCGACGTCGAGGTGTCGATGACGCACCGGGACGTCGGTCTCGAGCAGGACTTCGGCGGCCCCCTGGTCGACGCCGTGCGGGACGTCCTCGGGCGGCACGACCCCGGCGCCCCGGTGCTGCCGTACCTGCTCTCCGGCGGCACCGACAACAAGGCGCTGTCGCGGCTCGGCATCGCCGGGTACGGCTTCGTGCCGCTGCAGCTGCCCGCCGGCGTGGACTTCCCCGCGATGTTCCACGGCGTCGACGAGCGGGTCCCGCTCGAGTCGTTGGCGTTCGGCCGCCGCGTCCTCGGAGACCTCTTCGCGACCTACTGATACCGTGCATGGTCGTCGTCGGTGACGGCAACCGAGTCCAGCACCGGCGAAAGGCCGCACACGTGCACATCTTCGAGGCGATCTTCCTCGGCTTCGTCCAGGGTCTGACCGAGTTCCTGCCGGTCTCCTCCAGCGCCCACCTGCGCATCGTCGGGCTGTTCCTGCCGGACGCGAAGGACCCGGGAGCGGCGTTCACCGCGGTGACCCAGCTCGGCACCGAGACGGCCGTGCTCATCTACTTCTGGAAGGACATCACCCGGATCATCGGGCGGTGGTTCGGGGCGCTCGGCGGCAAGGTCCCGCGGAACGACCCGGACGTGCGACTCGGGTGGCTCGTCATCCTCGGCACGATCCCGATCGGCGTCGTCGGACTGCTGCTCCAGGACAGCATCGAGACCACGTTCCGGTCGCTCTGGATCGTGGCGGTCGTGCTCATCGTGTTCGGTGTCGTCCTCGGTGTGCTCGACCGCGTCGGACGGAAGGTCCGGCGGATCGAGCACATGACCTTCAAGGGCGGCATCCTCATCGGTCTCGCGCAGGTGCTCGCGCTCGTGCCGGGCGTCTCGCGCTCCGGGGCGACGGTCTCGATGGGGCTCGCGCTCGGCTACACCCGTCCGGCGGCGGCGCGGTTCGCGTTCCTCCTCGCCATCCCCGCGGTGTTCCTGTCCGGCTTGTACGAGGCCGCGACGAGCCTCGGTGACACCGGAGCGCCGTTCGGCCTCGCGGACACGCTCATCGCGACCGTCGTGGCCTTCGTGGTCGGCTTCGTCGTCATCGCCGCGTTCATGAACTACATCAGCAAGCGGAGCTTCATGCCGTTCGTCGTCTACCGCATCCTCCTCGGCGTCGTCCTCATCGTGCTGCTCTCCCTCGGGGTGATCGAGCCGTGAGGGCCTGGGAAGCCCCGATCGTCCCGGAGGTGGCCGGGTCCGGCCCGCGCCCGGTCGTCCACGACACCGCGACCGGCAAGCCCGTCGACCCGACCCGCGGCACCGACGACGCCGCGCTCTACGTCTGCGGCATCACCCCGTACGACGCCACCCACCTCGGCCACGCGGCGACGTACCTTGCCTTCGACACGCTCGGCCGCGTCTGGCGTGACGCCGGCCTGACCGTGCGGTACGCGCAGAACACGACGGACGTCGACGACCCGCTCCTGGAGCGCGCCGCTCGTGACGGCGTGGACTGGCAGGAACTCGCGGCGTCGCAGATCGACCTCTTCCGCCGCGACATGGAAGCCCTCCGCGTCCTGCCGCCGGACGACTACGTGGCGGTCACGGACGAGGTGGACCGCGTCGCCGAGGCCGTCGCCTTCCTCGAGGAGACCGGGTACGCCTACACCGTGCCGACGCCGGACTCCGACGGCGAGGACCTGTACTTCGACGTCAACCGCCCCACCGAGGCGTGGGCGCTCGGCGACGAGAGCCGCCTCGACCGCGAGACCATGCTCGCCCTCTCGGCCGAACGCGGCGGCGACCCGGACCGACCCGGCAAGCGCGACCCGCTCGACCCGCTCCTCTGGCGCGCCGAACGTGCGGGCGAGCCGAGCTGGGACACCGAGATCGGCCCCGGTCGCCCCGGTTGGCACATCGAGTGCAGCGTCATCGCCGGCGACCGCCTCGGGCTGCCGATCAGCGTGCAGGGTGGCGGCAGCGACCTCGTCTTCCCGCACCACGAGATGAGCGCCGGGCACGCCGCGGCCCTCGCCCACCAGCCGCTCGCGAACGCGTTCGTGCACACCGGGATGGTCGCCTACCAGGGGGCGAAGATCTCCAAGTCGCTCGGCAACCTGGTGACGGTCCGCGGGCTCCTCGACGGTGGTGCCGACCCGCGGGCGATCCGACTCGCGCTGCTGTCCCACCGGTACTCCGACGACTGGGAGTGGTTCGACAGCGAACTCGAGGACGCCGAACGCCGCCTGTCGACCTGGGACGAGTGGGTCCGCTCCGGTGCCGGTCACGAGCCGGACGCCGACGACGTCGCGGCCCGCCTCCGCGCACGGGTGGCGGACGACCTGGACACGCCGGGCGCGGTCGCCGTCGTCGACACCGCGATCGCCGGCGGGACGGCGGCGACGCCGGGCCTCGTCGACCTGGTCGACGCCCTCCTCGGCATCCGCATCGGATGACGTCCCGGGCAGCGCCCGCTGCCCCACGACGGACGGGAGGCCCGGTACCAGCTGGTACCGGGCCTCCCGTCCGTCGGACGCCTGCCGCTACTGCGGCGGCTGCGGCGGCCGCCACGGGCCCTCGCCGGCGGCGCCACCGCCGTCCTTGCCGTCCTTGTGCTCCCGGCGCCGCAGGTACTGCTCGAACTCCTGCGCGATGGCGTCGCCGGACGCCTCGGGGGAGTCGACGGTGTCGCGGGCCTGTTCGAGCTGCCCGATGTACGAGGCCATGTCGTCGTCATCGGCCGCCAGGGCGTCGATGCCCTCCTCCCACTGCGCCGCGTCGTCGAGGAGCGTGCCGCGCGGCACCGTCACGTCCGTCAGCTCCTCCATCTTGTCGAGGAGCGACAGGGTGGCCTTGGGTGACGGGGCGTTGTGCACGTAGTGCGGCACCGATGCCCACAGGGAGAGCGTCGTGAGTCCGGCCTTGTCCATCGCGTCCGCGAGGACCCCGAGGATCCCGGTCGGGCCCTCGTACGTCGACTTGTCGACGTCGAAGGCCGCCCGGACGCCGGCGTTCTCGCTCGAGACGAAGACCGAGATGGGGCGGGTGTGCGGGACGTCGGCGAGCATCGCGCCGACGAAGACCACCGCGTCGATCGAGTAGACGTCGGCGAGGTCGATGACCTCGGCGCAGAAGCCGCGCCAGGTGCGGGACGGCTCGGGTCCGACGAGGACGAACACGTCGCGCTCGCTCGGCGCCCCGGTCGCCCCGATCACCGGGTGCCCCTGGGCACTCGGGCCGTGCAGGACGATCCGCGGCCACTGCACGCCGCGTTCGCCCTCGTCGTCGAAGCCGACCTCGGGACGGTTGAACTGGTAGTCGACGTACCGCTCCCCGTCGATCTCGCGGAGTTCGTCGAGCTCGAGCGCGTCGACGATGCGGCGAGCGAGTCCGCTCGCGGCCTCACCGGCGTCGTTCCAGCCCTCGAACGCGACGACGAGCAGTCGTCCGTCGCTGAAGGGGGAGTGCTGTGGCACGGCAGGGGCCTCCTGGTTGTGGAGTGGGCCGTCGCACCCGCGCTCGCGCGCGCGTCGGCCGGAGCACGATCAGGCATCCACGATAGTCCCGCCGTCCACCGGCGGGCGTCCCCGGCCGCCCGCTCCGGGCCTGCCGCCTCCGGTGCCGCCGGTAGACTCGTCGCCCGTGACCGCGCAACCCCCCGCCCCCGCTCAGCCCGCGCCCGCGCTGCCCGCAGCCGTGCTCTGGGACATGGACGGCACGATCATCGACACCGAGCCGATCTGGCAGGAGTCGCAGGTCGTGCTCACCTCCCGCTTCGGCGCCGAGTGGACGCACCAGGACGGCCTGTCGCTGGTCGGCAGCGGACTCGAGCGCTCGGGTGAGATCCTCCGCGGCAAGGGCGTCGACATGGAGGTCGAGGAGATCGTCCAGTGGATGACGGACTTCGTCGTCGAGCGACTGCACGGCGACGACCTGCCCTGGCGTCCCGGTGCCCGCGAACTCGTCGAGGAGCTGCACGCCCGCGGCGTCCCGACCGCGCTCGTGACGATGTCGCGCCGCACGATGGCGCTCGTCACGGCCGAGGCCTTCGGTGCCGGCGGCTTCCAGGTCGTCGTGGCCGGTGACGACGTCGAGCGCCCGAAGCCGCACCCGGACGCCTACCTGTCCGCCGCCGCGCAGCTCGGCGTCGAGCCGACCGCGTGCATCGCGATCGAGGACTCCGCCACCGGCGTCGCTTCCGCGGTGGCCTCCGGGGCCGTCACGGTCGCCGTCGAGCACATCGTCCCGATCGCCGAGGGCGCGGGAGACGTCCACCTCACCACCCTCGCCGGCGTCGACGTCGACCGCCTGCTCGAACTGACCGGTCCGGCCCTCTCGGCCCGTGCCGCCGAACGCCAGGGAGGCCCGGCCTCCGTCCCGGCGTCGGCCCCCGTCACCGAAGAGGACGCGCGATGAACGACGACACGACCGCAGCCGACGAGACCGCGGCCGCACACGAGGCGGCCGGCACCGTCGTGCCCGAGCAGGCCGGTGCCGCGGCTCCCGAGCTGCCGCACACGGTCGGTGGCGCACCGCACACCCCGCGGCGCGGTCCGTTCCGCGCCGGCGACCGGGTGCAGCTGACCGGCCCGAAGGGCAAGCTCACGACGCTGTCGCTCGAGCGTGGGGTGGTCTACCACACGCACCGCGGCATGCTCGCGCACGACGACGTCATCGGGCAGCCGGACGGCTCGGTCATCCGGGCCAGCTCGGGCGACGAGTACCTCGCGCTCCGACCGCTGCTGAACGACTACGTGATGTCGATGCCCCGCGGCGCGGCGATCGTCTACCCGAAGGACGCGGCGCAGATCGTCGCCTTCGCGGACGTCTTCCCGGGCGCGCGCGTGGTCGAGGCCGGCGTCGGTTCCGGCGCGCTGTCGCTCTGGCTGCTCCGCGCGATCGGCCCGACCGGCAGCCTGCAGTCGTTCGAGCGCCGGGACGAGTTCGCCGCGATCGCACGGGGCAACGTGGGCACGTTCCTCGGCGCCGTCCCGGAGAACTGGTCGGTGACCGTCGGCGACCTGGTGGAGGAACTGCCGCAGGCGGTCGAACCCCAGAGCATCGACCGCGTCGTGCTCGACATGCTCGCCCCGTGGGAGTGCGTGGACGAGGCGGCCGACGCCCTCGTGCCCGGTGGGCTCATCGTCTGCTACGTCGCGACGGTCACCCAGCTGTCACGGACGGCCGAAGCGCTCCGCGACACCGGACGGTTCACCGACCCGCAGTCGAGCGAGACCCTCGTGCGGACCTGGCACGTCGAGGGCCTCGCCGTGCGCCCGGACCACCGGATGGTGGCGCACACGGGCTTCCTCGTCACCGCACGGCGGCTCGCCGACGGGGTCGTCCTGCCGAACCTGAAGCGGCGTGCCGGCAAGGCCGAGTTCTCCGACGAGGACGTCGAGGCCTGGACGCCGGGTGCCGTCGGCGAACGCGGTGCCAGCGACAAGAAGCTCCGCAAGGTGGCCCGGCAGGCAGCAGCCCAGGCGCGCAAGGTCGCGGCGGCGGAAGCCGGTGTGGACGAGGCTCCGGCAGCGTCCGGACCCACCGACGACGCCCGCTAGGCTGGGCCCCGTGCCCGTCCTGCATCGAACGGAAAGAGGATCCGTGCGCACCATCCCCGCACTCGTGGTCACCATCGGACTCGTCGCCTCGCTGACGGCGTGCGCCGCCCCCGGTGCGGGAACGTCCAGCACGTGCGCACCCTCCGGCCGGGCGTCGGAGGCCGTCTCGGCCTCGGGTGCCTTCGGGTCGGAGCCGAAGGTGACCGTGCCCGCGGGCCTCACCGCCACCGGCACGCAGGTCTCGGTGCTCCGACAGGGCGACGGCCGCACCATCGGTGACGGCACCCCCGTCGTGCTCGAGTACACGCTCGTCGACGGCGCCACCGGCGAGGTCGCGCAGACCAGTGGGTACACCGGTGCCTCGACGCCGATCACGGCCGGCTCGACGAACGCCGGTGCGCTCGGCGAAGCGCTCGAGTGCGCACAGGTCGGCGACCGGCTCGCCGTGGTCCTCCCGAAGACGGCGCTCTCGGGTGGCGCCCCGAGCGGGTCCGGCGCCGAGGACGCCGCCGTCTTCGTCGTCGACGTGCAGCGCGCCTTCGACTCGCGCGCCACGGGGAGCCCCCAGCTCGCCGGTGACCGCATGCCGGCCGTGGTCCTCGCGCCCGACGGCGCGCCCGGCATCACCATCCCGTCGTGGTCGGCCCCGGAGGACGACGAGCAGCACCTGCTCCGCAAGGGCGACGGCGCGACGCTGACGGCCGAGGACACCGCGATCGTCAAGTACACCGCCGTCACGTGGGGGAGCAGCACGACCGACTCCACCGTCGCGGGGTCGAGCTGGACCGACGGCTCCGGCGCGCAGCCGCTGCCGTTGGCCGAGGGTCAGGTCGTGGACGGCATCCGGAACGCGCTGCTCGGGCGGCACGTCGGCGACCAGGTGCTCGCGATCGTCCACCAGCAGGGCGCCGCGTACGCGTACGTCATCGACGTGCTCGGCGCGATGCCGAGCTGACCTCCGGCTGCGTAGGATCGGCACGTGCCCACCACCCGTGCTCCCCGTGTGCCCGCCGAGGAACGGTTGTTCAGCCTCGTGCTCGCACTGCTGTCGACGGAGTCCGGGCTGACGAAGTCCGAGATCCTGGCGAACGTGCAGGGGTACCGGCAGCGGTACGCCCCGGGCGGTGACAACGCGTCGCTCGAGCGGCAGTTCGAGCGTGACAAGGACGACGTCCGCGAGCTCGGGATCCCGCTCGAGACCATCGAGACACCGGGGTCGGCGGGGAACAACCAGACCCTGCGCTACCGGATCCCGAAGGGCGAGTACGACCTGCCGCTCGACGTCCGGTTCACCCCGGACGAGTCCGCGCTGCTCTCGCTCGCCGCCATGGCGTGGCGTGAGGGCGCACTCTCGGCGGACTCCCGCCGCGGCCTGCTCAAGGTCCGCTCCGCCGGGTCGGAGGACGACGGCGCCGAGCACGAGGGTGCCGACGGTGCCTCGCCGATCGGCGCGTACGCACCGCGGCTCCGCACCCGGGACGCCGCCTTCGAGCCCCTGCGGTCCGCGCTCGACCGCGGTGCCGCCGTCCGCTTCGCCTACATCACGCCCGGACACCACGAGGCCCGGGTCCGTGAGCTCGCACCGCTCGCGCTCGTCCAGCACGGCGGCCGGTGGATGCTCGCCGCGCACGAGTTCGCCACGCGGTCGGAGAAGAACTACCTGCTGTCCCGCATCGTCGGACCGGTGACCCCGTTCGAGGTCGGGCAGCATCCCGCACCGGCCGACGCCGGGGAGCGTGCGCTCGCCGGGCTCGACCGGGTGTGGGCCGAGCGTACGGCGACGGTGCACGTCGTCCCGGGGTCGGACGCCGAGCGCCGCCTCACCCGTCGGCGGGACACCACGTCGACGACCGACGGCGAGCTGGTCATCCACCACGTCGACCCGCAGATCCTGGCCGAGGAGCTCGCGGCGTTCGGCCCCGAGGTCCGTGTCGTCGAGCCGGAGGACCTCCGCCAGCGTGTCGTCGAGCGGCTCCGCGTGCTCGTCGCCGACCACACCGGGGCGCCCGACCGTGCCACGGGGCACCGCACGGCACCGGACGGAGCGACACGTGGCTGACGCGCAACCCCTGCAGGCGCAGGACAAACTCGCCTTCCTGCTGGCCCTCGTGCCCTACCTCATCGACCGCGAACGCGTCTCCGTCGCCGAGGCCGCCCGGCACTTCGGCGTCCCCGAGGCCCGCATCCGTCGCGCCGTCGAACTCATCGCCGTGTCCGGGGTGCCCGGCGAGACCATGCAGTACCAGCACGGTGACCTGTTCGACATCGCGTGGGACGACTTCGACCAGAACGACATGATCGTCCTGACGAACCTCGTGGCGATCGACGATGCTCCCCGGTTGTCGGCGCGGGAGGCCTCGGCGCTCATCGCCGGCCTGCAGTACCTCTCCGCCCTGCCGGAGGCCGCGGACAAGGACGCCATCCGCGCGCTGATGGCGAAGCTGTCGCGTGGTGCCGGTGGCGCAGCGACGAACGTCGCCGTCGGCCAGGACCTGCACGACGCGGCCCTCACCGTGATCCGCGAGGCGATGTCCGGTCGACGCGGGCTGGTGTTCGAGTACGCCGGGCCGCGGACGCAGGGCAGCACCCGACGGGTCGACCCGCTGCGGGTCGAGTCGATCGACGCCGACTGGTACCTCCGTGCCTGGGACCTCGACCGGGCGGCGATCCGGACGTTCCGGCTCGACCGGATGTCCGGCGTGCGCGTGGACGACCGAGCCGCTGAACGCACCATCGAGGACGTCGTGCTGCCGGACACGCTCTTCCAGCAGAGCGCCCAGGACGTCATCGTCACGGTCGAACTCGACGCGTCGTCGCTGCCGCTCGTCGCCGACTTCCTCGCCGACACCGCGGACGCGCCGGACGCCGATGGTCGCGTACGCATCCGGCTGGCGGCGTCGGCCGGCTTCGACGGCGTCGTCCGGCTCGTGGCCGGGTTGCCCGGTCGGGCCGTGGTGATCGACCCACCGGCCGCCCGCCAGGCGGTCCGTGACTTCGCGTCGGCCGCTCTCGACATCCACTGAGAGACCGCTGCCGTAAGATCGGTGCATGGCTTCGACGACCGCGGGCGGGCGAGAGAAGCGGCAAGGGCGCCGACCGAAGGAACCCGAAGGCCGCATGTCCCTCGGTCAGCACCTGATCGAGCTGCGCAACCGCCTCTTCAAGGCCGTCGTCGCGGTCCTGGTGGCGGCGATCGGCGGCTGGTTCCTCACCCCGTTCGTGCTCGACGCGCTCCGCTCCCCGGTCACGCAGCTGGCCGAGGTCGGTGGGCACACCGCAGAGCTCAACTTCCCGATGATCACGGGCGCGTTCGACCTCCGGTTGCAGATCGCGATCACGATCGGCGTCGTCATCGCCAGCCCGGTCTGGTTGTACCAGATCTGGGCCTTCATCGTGCCGGCACTGGTCCGTCGCGAAAAGCAGTACGTCTGGGGCTTCCTCGGCACGGCGATCCCGCTGTTCTTCGCCGGATGCGCCTTCGGGTGGTACGTCCTGCCGCACATCGTCGGCATCCTCGGCAGCTTCGTGTCGGCGCAGGACACCTCGATCGTCGACGCGAAGGCCTACTACGACTTCGTCATCAAGCTCATCGTGGCGGTCGGCATCGCCTTCGTCCTGCCGGTGTTCCTCGTCCTGCTCAACTTCGTCGGGGTCCTGACGGCAGCCGCGATCGTCCGGTCGTGGCGCGTGGCGATCGTCCTGATCCTCGTCTTCACGGCGTTGGTCACACCGTCGGCCGACGTGCTGTCCATGTTCATCCTGGCCATCCCGATGGTCGTGCTCTACTTCGCGGCGTGCCTCGTCACGTGGTTGCACGACCGCCGTCTGGCGAAGCGTCAGGCGAAGCTCGACGAGGAGTACGGCCTGTGACCGAGACCAGCCTGAGTCCCGCCGAGCGGTTCGCCGCCGCGAAGGTCCGCCGTCGGTCGCGGAACCTCGAGCTGTTCCGGACCGACCTGCGGTTCGACCTCGACCCGTTCCAGTTCGCCGCGTGCGACGCCGTCGACCGCGGCAACAGCGTGCTCGTGGCCGCGCCGACCGGCGCCGGCAAGACGATCGTGGCGGAGTTCGCGATCTGGCTGGCCATGCGGCAGCCGACGGCGAAGGTCTTCTACACCACGCCGATGAAGGCGCTGAGCAACCAGAAGTACGCCGAGCTCGTGCAGGCGTACGGCGAGACCGAGGTCGGACTCCTCACCGGCGACACGAACGTCAACCCCCGGGCCCGCGTCGTCGTGATGACGACCGAGGTCCTGCGGAACATGATCTACGCCGACTCGGACCTGCTCGACGACCTGGCGTGGGTCGTGCTCGACGAGGTGCACTACCTCGCCGACCGCTTCCGTGGTGCGGTCTGGGAAGAGGTCATCCTGCACCTGCCGACCGAGGTCCGCCTGGTGTCGCTCTCCGCCACGGTGAGCAACGCCGAGGAGTTCGGCGACTGGCTGCAGACGGTCCGCGGCGACACCGACGTCATCGTGTCCGAGGACCGCCCGGTCCCGCTCGAGCAGCACGTGCTCGTCGGGAACAAGATGGTCGACCTGTTCGACTCGTCCGGTGCCGCGGCGACCAACCGGGTGAACCCGGAACTCCTCCGGCTCGTCGGCGGCGCGAACCGACACGGCACGAACGGCCCACGCGGTCGCCGGGGCCGCCCGGTGTACCCGGACCGACGCGGACCGCGCACGGAGAAGGCGCACCGCGAGCAGATCGCGAAGATGCTCGACGAGCGCATGCTCCTGCCCGCGATCTTCTTCGTGTTCAGCCGGAACGGCTGCGACCAGGGCGTCCGGCACGTCGTGCGCTCCGGTCTGTCGCTGACCACGGCGGACGAGCGTCGCGAGATCCGCGAGACGGCGGAGTACCACTGCCGCACCCTGCTCGACGAGGACCTGGCGGTGCTCGGCTACTGGGAGTGGTTGGAAGGACTCGAGCGCGGGGTCGCCGCCCACCACGCGGGTCTGCTGCCCGCGTTCAAGGAGGTCGTCGAGGACCTCTTCCAGCGCAAGCTCCTCAAGGTCGTCTTCGCCACCGAGACCCTGGCGCTCGGCGTCAACATGCCCGCGCGCACGGTCGTGCTCGAGAAGCTCGAGAAGTTCAACGGCGAGGCCCGGGTCCCGATCACGCCGGGGGAGTACACGCAGCTCACCGGTCGTGCCGGGCGCCGCGGCATCGACGTCGAGGGCCACTCGGTCGTGCAGTGGTCGGACGGGTTGGAGCCGCAGGCCGTCGCGTCCCTCGCGAGCCGTCGGACCTACCCGCTCAACTCGTCGTTCAAGCCGACGTACAACATGGCCGTGAACCTCATCGAGCAGTTCGGCCGCGACCGCACGCGTGAGGTCCTCGAGACGTCCTTCGCGCAGTTCCAGGCCGACCGCTCGGTGGTCGACCTGGCCCGCAAGGTCCGGTCGCAGCAGGAGTCCCTCGACGGGTACCAGAACGCCATGCAGTGCCACCTCGGCGACTTCACCGAGTACGCCGCACTCCGCCGTCGGCTCTCCGACCTCGAGCGCTCGAACGTCCCCGGCGGCCGCGAGGCCTCGCACGGGGCGCGTCAGGACCGCCAGGCGGCCATCAGCGAGGTGCGCCGACAGCTCCAGCGGCACCCCTGCCACGCCTGCCCGGACCGCGAGGCCCACGCTCGCTGGGCCGAGCGCTGGTACAAGCTCAAGCGCACCAACGACAAGCTCGTGCAGCAGATCCGCTCCCGGACGGGCGCCGTGGCGACCACGTTCGACCGCGTGACCGAGGTGCTCCTCACACTGGGGTACCTGGTGCAGGACGAGCACGGCGACGTCACGGTCGCGGCCGGCGGTCGTCGCCTCCAGCGCATCTACGGTGACCGCGACCTGTTGGTCGCCGAGTGCCTGGAGGCCGGGGTCTGGAAGGACCTCACGCCGGCCCAGCTCGCCGGGATGGCGGCGACGATCGTCTACCAGCCGCGCCGGGAGGACGCCCCGGGCACCGAGCACGCGGTACCGCGTGGTGCCTTCCGCCCCGCCCTGGACGAGACGCTGACGATCTGGGCGCGCCTGGACGACGTCGAGCGGGACGCCCGGCTCGCCGGCTCCGAGCCGCCGACTCCGGCGATCGCGCTCGGCATGTTCCGCTGGGCCTCCGGCTCGCCGCTCGACGACGTCCTCCGCTCCCTCGACCTGGCCGCCGGCGACTTCGTCCGTTGGTCGAAGCAGGTCATCGACCTCCTCGACCAGATCCGCAACGCGGGCGACCCGGACCTCGCGCAGACCGCCCGTCGTGCCACCGACGCGGTCCGCCGCGGCATCGTCGCCTACGCGACGGTCTGACGGGAGGCCCGGTGACGGTCGTCGAGACAGCCGTGCGTCCGCCGCGTGCGGTGGCCCGGAGGGGTGCTCCCGCGCCCGACGGCGCGGGAGAGTTCGCCGCTCTGCCGCTCGGGCAGGCGTTCGGGCTGTCGGTCGTCGGCGGACTCCTCTTCGCGCTGTCCTTCCCGGCACCGGGCTGGTGGTTCCTCGCCTACCCGGCGGTGGCGTGTCTGCTGCTGGCGGCCGCCGGGCAACGCGCCCGCCGTGCCTCGTGTCTCGGGTTCGTCGCCGGTGTCGCGTTCTGGGTGCCGGCGATCTCGTGGGCGGGCCGGTACCTCGGTCCGGTGCCCTGGTTCGCCCTGGCCCTGCTCCAGGCCGCGCTCTTCGCGCTCGGGACGGTCGCCATCGCGCTCGCGTACCGCTGGGTGGCCCGGGTGGTGACCTCGACCGCCGGACGGGTGTGGGGCCTCCCGGCGGTGGTCGCAGCCCTGTGGACCGGACGCGAGTGGTTCTCGGGCAGCTGGCCCTACGGCGGCTTCTCCTGGGGCCGCGTCGGCCTGTCGCAGTCGCAGGGGCCGTTCACGCACCTCGCGGCGTACGTCGGCGTCCTGGGCCTGAGCTTCGTCGTGGTCTACTGCGTCGCCGTGGTCGTCTCGCTCGGCCTGGTCCGGGGTCTCCGACTGCCGATGCGGGTGGCGACGGCGGGCCTGCTCGTGTCGGCCGTCCTCGCCGTGCCCGCGTGGCCGACCGCAGTCGACGGCACGGTCCGGGTCGAGTCGGTGCAGGGCAACGGTCCGGCCGGCTACTTCGACGGCGCTGCTCCGGGCGACGTCCTGCGGTCGCAGGTCGCAGCGACCGACGTCGCCGCGCGCGGGGTCGACCTCGTGGTGTGGCCGGAGGCCGCCGCCGAGTACGACCCGCGACGCGAACCGGTCATCGCCGCCGCCCTCGACGCGGTGGTGGAGAGCGTCGGCGCCCCGCTCGTCACCGGTGCCGTCACGCAGACCTCGACCGGGGTCCTGCACAACACGTCGTTCGTGTGGGACGCCGACGGCTGGCAGGCCTCGTACGACAAGAAGCGTCCGGTGCCGTTCGGTGAGTACGTCCCGGACCGGTGGTTCTACGCCAAGCTCGCCCCGTCGCTCATCGGTCTGCTGCAGCGTGACTACACGCCCGGCACGAAGCCGAACGTCCTGCCGGTCGCCGGCATCCGTGCCGGTGTGATGATCTGCTTCGACGTGGTCGACGACGGTCTCACGGCCGACCTCGCGCGCGGGGGAGCGCAGGTGATCCTGGCGCAGACGAACAACGCCGACTTCGACGGGACCGACGAGAACCTCCAGCAGCTCGAGATCGCACGGATGCGGGCCGTCGAGACCGGCCGTTCGCTCGTGAACATCTCGACCGTCGGTGCCTCGCAGGTGATCGACCCGAGTGGTCGGACGATCGACCGCGTGCCGGCCTACACCGCGACGTCGATGGTGACCGACGTCCCGCTCGGCACCTCGACCACGCCCGCGACCGTGGCGTCGGGCAGCATCACCCTCGTGCTCTCCCTCGGCGGACTGCTCGTCCTGCTCGCCTGTGCTCCGTGGGGACGGCGCTCGCGCTGACCGCCCGCAGTCGCCGCGCCGCGCACTGGGAACCGACTGTGAATGCCACCCGCCCGGAACGAAAGGCGGGTGGTGTGGGTTGGACCGGAGGAACGAGCGAGAGGAGTCGGACATGGCTGATCGGAGTCTCCGAGGCATGCGGCTCGGGAGCCAGAGCCTCCAGAGTGAGGACGGTGTCGAGCTCTCCGAACGGAAGCGGGCCGTCTACCAAGCGGCGTCGGGTGAGACCTTCGACGTGGTCTTCTCCGCCGAGGCAGAGGTCCCGGCCATCTGGTCGGACCCGCGCACCGGACACGAGGGCCGTCTGCTCGGCGACGACGGTGTCCCCGTCGAGGTCGCCGCAGAGGACGTGAAGGCACCGAGGACCCACTGGGACATGCTGCTCGAGCGGCGGTCCCGCGAAGAACTCGAGGAGTTGCTGCAGGAGCGACTGCAGTTCCTCCGTGCTCGTCGCGGCGCCTAGGCACCGCGCAGCACACACCACGACGGCCCGCTCCCCATCGGGGGAGCGGGCCGTCGTCATGTGACCGTCAGTCCTTCGGGGCGCCGTCGGACCCGAACGCCGCGTCCGCCGCACGGTCGGCTTCCGACAGGCGGGCGTCGACGCTGCGGTCGGACTCGGCCAGGCGGTCGTCGAGCTCGGACGGCGGCACGATGTCGGCCACCGACGCGTCAGCCGCCGGCGCACCGGAACGGGCGGACCCGTCGGCAGCCGCCGTGTTCGCCAGGCTCTCGTTCGCGAGCTTCGAGATGCGCGAGAGGAAGTCGGCTCCGGCAGCACCACCGGTGGCCGGGCCGCTGCCGGAGCGCGGCGCCGTGAAGCCCTTCGCGATGCCGGAGAGTGCCTCGGTGAACTCGCTCGGGATCATCCAGAGCTTGTTCGACGTCCCCTCGGCGATCTTCGGGAGGGTCTGCAGGTACTGGTAGGACAGGAGCTTCTCGTCCGGGTCGCCCGCGTGGATGGCGTCGAAGACCGTGGCGATGGCCTGCGCCTCACCCTCGGCGCGCAGGACCTGCGCCTTCGCGTCACCCTCCGCCGCGAGGATCGCGGCCTGCCGCTGGCCTTCGGCCTCGAGGATGGCGGACTGCTTGGTGCCCTCGGCCTGCAGGATCGCGGCACGTCGGCTGCGCTCCGCACGCAGCTGCTGCTCCATGGCGTCCTGGATCGACACGGGCGGCTCGATGGCCTTCAGCTCGACCCGGCCGACGCGGATGCCCCACTTGCCGGTCGCCTCGTCGAGCACGACGCGGAGCTGACCGTTGATGTTGTCCCGGCTGGTCAGGGCCTCTTCCAGGTTGAGCCCACCGACCACGTTGCGGAGTGTGGTCGTCGTCAGCTGCTCGACGGCACCGAGGTAGTTCGCGATCTCGTACGTGGCGGCGCGGGCGTCGGTCACCTGGAAGTAGACGACCGTGTCGATCGACACGACCAGGTTGTCCTCGGTGATCACCGGCTGCGGCGGGAACGAGACGACCTGTTCGCGCATGTCGAGGAGCGGGCGGAGCCGGTCGATGAACGGCACCAAGAGGTTCAACCCGGGGTTGAGGGTCTTGTGGTACTTCCCGAGGCGCTCGACGATGCCCGCCGTGGCCTGGGGGACGATCCGGACCGCCTTGGACAGCACGACGATCACGAACACGACGAGGACGGCGATCAGGACGAGGAGCACGATCGTCCCGGTGGAGAGGGTCATTGGGCAGCCTTCTGTTCGATGCGGACGACGGCGGTGGAGCCCTCGATGGACTCGACGACCACGCGGGTGCCGAGCGGTGGGGTGCGGTCGACGGCTCCCGGGGCGAAGCGGGCGCTCCAGGTCTCGCCGTTCGCGAGGCGGACCTGACCGGGCGCGGAGGAGGTGAAGGCGAGGGCGACGGTGCCGGCCATCCCGACCAGGCCCTCCACACCGGTGCGGTGCGGGTCGGCACCACGGTTCAGCGCCTGCAGCACGCGAGGGCGGACGACGGCGAGCAGCAGCAGTGCGAGCACGGCGGCGATGATGGCCGAGAGCCACCACGGGGCACCGAGCAGGGCGGCGACCAGACCGCCGGCGGCCCCCGCCGCGAGCATGAGGAAGACGAAGTCGAGGGTGAACACCTCGACCACCCCCAGGACCAGCACCAGTGCGATCCACACGATCACCTGGGTCCATTCCGAGACGGTCACGCGGATCTCCCTCCCTCTGATCGCGCACGGCCTTCGCTGCGTCGCGACGTCCGGTGTTGTCGCGTCCAACGTACCAGCGGGTACCGGCGGGGTCGGGTCCGTCAGGCCCGCGGCCTCCGACGCGCCTTGGTAGGCTCGACGCCGCCCGGGACGACCAGGACCGGCGCCGCCCCACGACAGGAGACACCACTGTGAGCAGCCCCCTCGCCCCCGGATCCCTCGACGGCACGCGCGCCCTCGTCACCGGTTCCTCCCGCGGCATCGGCGCCGACACGGTGGGGTACCTGGCCGAGGCGGGGGCCAAGGTCGTCGTCAACTACCGCAACAAGGCCCGCCGTGCGGAGCAGATCGCCGAGAAGATCGTCGCCGGCGGGGGAGCGGCGCTCGCCCTCGGCGCCGACCTCACCGATCACGAATCGGTCCAGGCGATGGTCGACGCCGTCGTGCAGGAGTGGGGCGGCATCGACCTCCTGGTGCTGAACGCCTCGGGCGGCATGGAGTCCGGCATGGGCGACGACTACGCGCTCCGGCTCAACCGGGACGCGCAGGTCGACATGCTCCAGACCGCCGTCCCGCACATGCCCGCCGGCTCCCGCGTCGTGTTCGTCACGAGCCACCAGGCCCACTTCGTCGACACCGCCGAGACGCTGCCGGAGTACGTCCCGGTCGCGAAGAGCAAGCGCGCCGGTGAACTGGCCCTCCGCGAACTCCTGCCGCAGCTCGAGGCCGCCGGCATCGAGTTCGTCACGGTCTCCGGCGACATGATCGAGGGCACCATCACGGCGACCCTCCTCAACCGCATCAACCCCGGCGCGATCGAGGGGCGTCGCGAGGCCGTCGGCAAGCTGTACAGCGTGTCCGAGTTCGCGGCCGAGATCGCCCTCGCGGCCGTCGAACCGATCCCGGCGGACCACACGAAGCTCGTCGGGGACGTCAGCTCCTTCACGAACTGACGCTCCGGCCCTGCCGGTCGCACCTCGCGGGCGGCGCACCCGGCCGCTAGCGTCGGTGCCGTGACTGCTGCACACGGCCTGCGTCGGACCTCCCGGATCCTCCTGCTCGACCCCGAGGGGCGCGTCTTCCTGATGGACACGAAGGCACCGTCCTCGGACGGTGCGCACCGCTGGATCACCCCGGGCGGCGGCGTCGACCCGGGGGAGTCCCACCGGGAGGCGGCGGTGCGGGAACTCCGCGAGGAGACAGGCCTCGTCATCACGGACCCGGGTGAGCCGGTGTGGTCCTGGGACTTCGCGGTCACGTGGGACGAGGCCGACCACGACCGTGGGCACGCCGAGTTCTACGTGGTCCGGACGCCCGGGTTCGAGCTCTCCGACGCCGAGTGGACCGACGACGAGCGGGTCGACATCCTCGCGTCGCGGTGGTGGACGGCGGACGAGCTCGAGGCGACCGACGAGCCGTTCGAGCCGGCGGAGCTCCCGGACCTCGTCCGGCGCCACGGACGCTGACGGAGTCGCACCGACGGCCGGCACGTTGCTGGGACGACCGGTCTGCCCCCAGTTCGTGGGTGCCTCCGCCGCTTTCCGGACACCGGTTCACCGTGTCAGTACGTTCAGAGTCGACCAATCGTCAGCGACCTGACGTCATCCTCGCACCGGAGTCATCATGACCAACACCACCAACCCGTACCAGAGCACGGCCCAGAGCAGCCAGAAGTTCAGCACGCTCGCGATCGTCGGTTTCGTGCTCGCCTTCGTCATCAACATCGCGGGTCTCGTCGTCAGCCTCATCGCCCTGTCGCAGATCAAGCGCACGGGGGAGCGTGGCCGCGGCCTCGCGATCGCCGGTGTGGTCATCTCCGTCCTGTCGCTCGTCATCGGCGTCTTCTCGTCGATCGCGTTCTTCAACGCGGCCGCGAACATGAACACGGCGCTCGGCTTCTGACCTCCTGCGGTCGAACCGACGGGAGGCCCGTGGCGGAACGTCGCCACGGGCCTCCCGTCTGTCCGTCGACACGTCCCTGCGACCGCCGGGGCCTGCGCGGCGTAGCGTCGGCGCCATGACGTACAGCCAGCCGGATCCGGCAGAAGAGACCACGCAGGCCGACGAACCCCAGCAGCCCGACACGGACCAGACCGTGGAGGAGCAGGGCGAGGAGGGCGCAGCCCTCGAGATCGACAGCTCGGACGTGCCGACCTCGTCCGACGACTCGTCGAACTAGGGCAGCACACCCACGGACGCCTGGCAGCGGCGCTCAGACGAGCGTCGTCACCAGGCGTTCGACGCGTCCGCGGATGTCGTCGCGGATCGGACGGACGTCTTCGAGCGGCAGGCCGGCCGGGTCGCTGAGCTCCCAGTCCTCGTAGCGCTTGCCGGGGAACACCGGACAGGCGTCTCCACAGCCCATGGTGACGACCACGTCGGCGTTGCGGACGGCATCGGTCGTCAGGATGGCCGGGGTCTGACCGACGATGTCGACGTCGACCTCGTGCATGGCGGCGACGGCGACCTGGTTCACCTGGTCCGCCGGCTCGGACCCGGCGGAGAAGACGTCGATGCGGTCACCCGCGATCGCGCGCAGGAACCCCGCGGCCATCTGTGACCGTCCGGCGTTGTGCACGCACACGAACAGGACGGCGGGCTTCTGGTCGGTCGTTCCGGTGCTCATGAGGTGATTGTGCCGCACTCGCGTCACCTCTGGCTGCGCGCCGATAATGCATATTATGTCAACTCGGACCCGCCGAGCCGCGAGGGGTGGCGGATTCGTCACTCCCCTTTCCCCGGCAACATCGCGCAGTGGCTGCACCACCGGGACGGCTTCGGGCTGGACACCGACACGAAGCGTTTCGTCCGACTGCTCTTCCAGCCCGTGCTGATCGCCGTCGCGCTCTGGGCGACGAACGCACTCCGGACGCGGCGCTGACCCCCGCGGACGGCGCCGCTCGCGCCGCTGTGTAGCCTCGTCCCCGATGACGACACGCACCCGGGTCACCCTCGGCCGCCGCGAGGACCTCGGTGCCGACTGCGCGAACTGCTTCGGCCTCTGCTGCGTCGCGCTGGCCTTCACCCGGTCCGTCGACTTCCCCGTCGACAAAGCCGCCGGTGACCCGTGCACGAACCTCGACGGAGCCGACGGCTGCACCATCCACCCGCGGCTGCGGGCCGAGGGATTCCGAGGGTGCACGGTCTTCGACTGCTCCGGCGCCGGGCAGAAGGTCTCGCGCCACACCTTCGCGGGTCGGTCCTGGCGGGACGACGACGCCACTCGCCAGGCGATGTTCGCGACGTTCCCGGTCGTGCGGCGGCTGCACGAACTGCTCCGGTACCTCGACGAGGCGATCACGATCACCCCTGCAGACACGGACGCCGAACCGCTGACACGGAACTTCGAGCGCGTCCGTGGGCTCAGTGACGCCGACCCGGACACGATCCTCGGCATCGACGTCGACGCCGAGTACGACGCCGCACGACCGCTGTTGCTCGAGGCGAGCCGGAGCGCGCGGGCCCTCGCCCGTGGCGGGGACGGCCGCGACACCCGAGCCGACGAGCGTCGCGTCGGCCGCTTCCGGGTCGGCCCCGGCGCCGACCTCGTGGGCGCCGACCTCCTGCGAGCGGACCTGCGGGGCGCGAGCGTCCGCGGCGCGCTGCTCATCGGGGCCGACCTCACCGGCGCGGACCTTCGCTCGTGCGAGTTCATCGGTGCCGACCTCCGAGACGCCGACCTGTCCGGTGCGGACCTCCGCAGGGCGGTCTTCCTCACCCAGATGCAGGTGAACGCGGCACGAGGTGACGCCGACACCCGGCTCGACGACGGCTTTCAGCGGCCGACCCACTGGGGCGGCTGAGGCCGCCGGCCGGTCCGTGTGTCACTCCGACACGGCTCCGCCGGACCGATGCCGGACGGGAGGCGCGTGGCGAGCCCGCCACGCGCCTCCCGGCCGTCCGGCCCGGCGTCGAGGTCAGTAGTCGATGCGCCCGTGCCGGTTGTGGAACTCCCCCGTCGGCCCGTCCGGGCCGACGAGCGCCAGCGCGACGGTCGCGTCCGTCCCCTCGGTGACCGTCTGGTGACCGGAGTGACCGTTGAAGTCGGTCGCCGTGTAGCCCGGGTCGCTGACGTTGACGCGGAAGGTCGGCAGGTTCTTCGCGTACTGCACGGTCAGGGCGATGACGGCTGCCTTCGAGGCCGCGTACGGGATCATCGGCACCGGGAACTCGTCGTGGCCCGGCGTGCTGAGGAACCGCGGCCAACCGACCCCGGACGCGACGTTCACGATGACCGGGTTGCCCGAGGCACGCAGCAGCGGCAGGGCGGCCTGGGTCACGCGGACGATGCCGGTGACGTTCGCCTCGAGGACGGTCGTCATCGCCTCGGCGGTCAGGTCGTCGACGCCGTACGAGGTGCCGCTGATCCCGGCGTTGTTTACGAGGACGTCGAGGGCGGGGACGGACGCGAACGCGGCGTCGACGCTCGCCTGGTCGGTGACGTCGAGCTGGACGACGGAGGCACCGAGGGAGCGGACGGCGTCGGCGTCGTCGGGGTCGCGGACGCCGGCGATCACGGTGTGGCCGGCCTCGACGAGGCGGCGGGCGGTCTCGAGTCCGAGGCTGCGGTTCGCCCCGGTGATGAGTGTGGTGGTCATGTGCCCATCGTGCTCGCTGCCGGGGCGCTCCCCCAGGCACCCCTCGACGTGCTGCCCGGCCGACGGGAGGACTGCGAGTACCACGGTCCGGACCGGGATCCGCGCGAGGATGGGCACATGAGCGAGTTCGCGGACGTCCTACGGTCCTGGCGTGACCGGGTCACCCCCGCCGAGGTGGGGCTCCCGGCCGGAGCGGGGCGCCGCACGGCGGGCCTCCGGCGCGAGGAGTTGGCGGCGCTCGCCGGGGTGAGCGTCGACTACGTCGTCCGGCTCGAGCAGGGGCGAGCGACGAACCCGTCACCGCAGCTGCTCTCGGCACTCGCCACCGCACTGCGACTGACCGAGCAGGAACGCGACCACCTGTTCCGCGTCGCCGGCGCCGCTCCCCCGGCCCGCGGCCTGGTCCCCCGGCACATCACGCCGGGCGTGCAGCGGATCGTCGACCGCCTGTCCGACGTGCCCCTCGCCGTGTTCACCGCCAGTCACGACCTGCTGTACCGGAACGACCTGTGGGCCGCGGCCACCGGGGACGGCGACCGTTGGCAGGGACGGTCGGCGAACCTGGTCTGGCAGTTCTTCACGGACGGGCACGACGGGGTTGACTTCGATGACGAGCACGCCGAGGCGTTCGCGTCGGACCTCGCAGCCGACCTGCGGAGCGCGATCGGTCGGTACCCTGCCGACCGACAGCTCGCCGAACTCGTCCACGACCTCCGGGCGACGAGCCCGGAGTTCGAGCGGCGCTGGGGTGAGGCCCGGATCGCCGAGCACCGGACGAGCCGGAAGACCCTGCGGACGCCGGTCGGACCGATCGAGGTCGACTGCGACACACTGTCGGTGCCGGGCAGCGATCTGCGGATCGTCGTCTACACGGTCGTGCCGGGCAGCGACGACGCATCGCGGCTCGACCTGCTGCGCGTCACCGGACTGCAGTCCGTCGCCACGAGCGGCTAGCAGCACCGCCCACCTGCGGGCACCGTTCGGTCGGGGCTACTCGCCGAAGCCCGAGCGGACGAGTGCGATGAGCTCGTCGACGGCGTCCTGCGCGTCCGCCCCGGACGCCTCCACCGTGACCGACGCGCCCTTCGGGAGCGCGAGCGCCATGATCGCGAGGAGGCTCTTCGCGTCGACGCCGTTCACCCGGACGACCGCTTCGTGCCGCGCGGCCGCCTTGACGAACTCGGCGGCGGGGCGCGCGTGCAGACCGGACTCGTTGACGAGCTCGGCAGTGGCGGAGGCGTCCACCTCATCACCGGCACTGCTGTCTGCCGCGGGTACCGGGCCTCCCGGCTCGTCCGGACGGGAGGCTCCCCCGCCGTCCGCCACGTCACTGCGGTCGGCGGGACCGGCCGCCCCGGTGCCGCCCGCGGTCGAGGCCGCCGCGAGCACGGCCGCGACGTCACCGCCGGTCTGCGCTGCGACGGCCGCGGCCACGGTGCCTTCGACCAGCGGCGCGTCGGAGACGTGGACGCGTGCGCGGAGATCGTCGTCGAGGAAGTCGAGCGCGGTGTCCGTGGTCAGGTAGGCGGAGCCGAGGTCGCAGAGGACCACGACCGCGTCGGCGTCGGCCAACCCCGTGATCGCGTCGGTGATCGCCTCGAACGACGTGCCGATGCCACCGTCGTCCGTCCCGCCGGCCGCAGCGAGTGCGACGTCCGGGGCCATCTGTCGCGCGATCTCGACGGTCCCCTCGGCGACGCGGGCGCTGTGCGAGACGACGAGGACCCCGACGCTCATGCCGCGTCCACCGCGGCGCGCAGGACGTAGGCGCTCGACTGGGCGCCCGGGTCGCGGTGCCCCACCGCCCGCTCCCCGAGGTAGCTCGCGCGGCCTTTCCGGGCGACCAGGGCGTCGGTCGAGGCGGCGCCGGTGGCGGCGGCGTCGGCTGCAGCCGCCAGGACCTGCTCGGGCGTCTCCCCCGCCGCTGCCGATGCGGCCGCCGCGTCGACGGCTGGCGTCCAGGCGTCGACCATGGTCTTGTCGCCGACTTCTGCCTTGCCACGCGAGACCACGCCGTCACGGGCCGCGGCGAGCACGGCCACCAGGGTGTCCGCGTCGAGTTCGGCAGCGTCACCGGCGGCCTGCGCGGCCTTGAGGTACGCCGTGCCGAACAGCGGACCCGCAGCACCACCGACCGTCGAGATGAGCTTGGTCGCGACGAGCTTGAACACGGCGCCCGGGGTCTCCGGTGTCGCGTCGCCGAGGGCCTCGACCACCGCACGGAACCCGCGGTCCAGGTTCTCGCCGTGGTCACCGTCGCCGATCTCGCGGTCGAGTGTGATCAACTCCGCCCGGTGTTCGTCGATGGTGGCGGCGGTGCGGCGGACCCAGTCGATGGCCCATGCGGTGTCGAGCGACAAGGTGTGTCCCTTCGTGCGGCCGACGGGGTCGGCGTCGTGAGCGGTGGCGTCATGCTGGTGGTGCGCGGCGGTGTTGCGTGTCGGACGTTGCGTGCTGCCCGTTGCCGCTGGTCGGTGCTGACGGGTGTCAGCGCCCCCAACGGAGTGCCGGCGTCTCGACCGGCGCGTCCCAGAGGGCGGTGAGGTCCTCGTCGAGCACCGTGACGGTGATCGAGAACCCCTGCATCTCGAGGGACGTGACGTAGTTGCCGACCAGGCTACGCGCGACCTCGTGCCCGCGATCCGACAGGACCTCGACCGCGCGTCGGTACGCGATGTAGAGCTCGGACTGCGGCGTCCCGCCCATGCCGTTCACCAGGACCAGCAGCTGCGACCCGGACGGAGCATCGAGGTCGGTGAGGATCGGCTCGAGCACCCGGTCGACCAGTTCGTCGGCAGGGGCCATCGGGATCCGCTCGCGGCCGGGCTCGCCGTGGATACCGATGCCGAGTTCGACCTCGTCGTCCGCCAGGGTGAACGACGGCTCGCCGGCGTGCGGCACCGTCCCGGACGACAGCGCGAGGCCCATCGAGCGCGTCATCTCGTTGACCCGCCGGGCCACGGCAGCGACGGCGTCGAGGTCGTCACCGCGCTCGGCTGCCGCTCCCGCGCACTTCTCCACCACGACGGTGCCGGCGACGCCGCGGCGACCCGCGGTGAACAGCGAGTCCTGGACGGCCACGTCGTCGTCCACGACCACGCTTTCCACCCGCACGTCGTCCATCGCGGCGAGCTCGGCGGCGGTCTCGAAGTTGAGGACGTCCCCGGTGTAGTTCTTCACGATGTGCAGCACGCCCGCTCCCCCGTCGACGGCCTTCGTGGCAGCGACGATCGGGTCCGGGGTCGGGCTGGTGAACACCGGACCCGGGACGGCGGCGTCGAGCATGCCGTACCCCACGAAGCCGCCGTGCAAGGGCTCGTGGCCACTGCCACCACCGCTGACGATGCCGACCTTCCCCTGGACCGGGGCGTCCCGGCGGTGCAGGTGGACCGGGTCCTCGACGAGCACCACGTGCTCGGCGTGGGCGAGGGCGAAACCACGGACGGTCTCGATGACGACGGCCTGCGGGTCGTTGATGAGCTTCTTCATGCTGCGCCTCCACGGGTGTGACTCGGGTGAGACACCGGTCCGCAGCCCGCACACCGCCGACGTCGTCCGGAGTCGGCTCACTGTACCGCCGTGGGGTGCGGGCACCAGGGGCAGTTCCGGGTGCCTGTGCCGTCGGACTGCACATCCGTGCACGGGCCCGTCGGCTCGGACACTCCCGCACCAGTGCGGGTATCCACCGCAGGTGCACGTCCGTTCACTTTCACGCTGCTGGCGTCCGTGTCCCCCACATCGGGGAAAAGCCCAGCACTATGCTCGGGCTCAATCACTCGACGGGGAGTGCCGGTGCTCAGGCCGGGCCCCCGAACACAGCAAATCGGAGGTACCGATGGACGGCATCGGCGTCAATTTCATGTCTGAGCTCGTCGGGACGGCGATGCTCATCATCCTGGGTGGCGGTGTGGTCGCCGCGGTCTCGCTCACGAAGTCGAAGGGCTTCGGCGCCGGCTTCCTCATGGTCACGATCGGGTGGGGCTTCGCGGTCTTCGCCGGCGTCACCGTCTCGTACAAGTCCGGCGGCCAGCTCAACCCCGCGGTCAGCCTCGCCCAGGCGATCCTCGGCAACATCAGCGTCGGCGAGATGCTCCTCTACTGGCTCGCCCAGCTCATCGGCGCGATCATCGGTGCGGTCATCGTCTGGCTCGCCTACAAGCAGCACTTCGACGCCGAGCCCGACGCAGCCGCGAAGCTCGGCGTCTTCTCGACCGGCCCGGCCATCCGCAGCTACGGCTGGAACGTCGTCACCGAGATCATCGGCACGTTCGTCCTCGTCTTCGTGGTCATCGCCTTCACGAACGGTCAGACCCCGGCCGAGCTCGGCGCGATCCCCGTCGCCTTCCTCGTGATCGCGATCGGTGTCTCGCTCGGTGGCCCGACCGGCTACGCCATCAACCCGGCCCGTGACCTCGGTCCGCGCATCGCCCACGCCATCCTGCCGATCAAGGGCAAGGGCACGAGCGACTGGTCCTACGCCTGGGTCCCGGTCGTCGGCCCGCTCGTCGGTGGTGCCCTCGCCGCCGTCGTCTCCGGTGCGCTCCTCCCGATGGTGTCCTAGCACCGAGCGAGCCCCGGCACCACCAGCGCGTCCGCCGCGCTCTCCCACCTGCACCACCCACGCGGCCGGGTCGACCCGGCCCGGCCGCAGCACCGAACACCGTCGTAAGGAGCACCAATGGCCGACTACATCGTCGCCATCGACCAGGGAACCACCAGCACGCGAGCGATCGTCTTCGACCACTCCGGTTCGATCGTCTCCGTCGGGCAGAAGGAACACGAGCAGATCTTCCCGCGCGCCGGGTGGGTCGAGCACGACCCGTCCGAGATCTGGGACAACACGCGTGAGGTCATCGGCCAGGCCCTGTCCCGCGCCGACATCACGCGTCACGACGTCGCAGCCGTCGGCATCACGAACCAGCGCGAGACCGCGGTCGTGTGGGACAAGACGACCGGCAAGGCCGTCTACAACGCCATCGTCTGGCAGGACACCCGTACGCAGGCCATCGTCGACAAGCTCGCGGACGGCGACACCGACCGCTACAAGGCGATCGTCGGGCTCCCGCTGGCGACGTACTTCTCCGGTACGAAGATCGCGTGGATCCTCGAGAACGTGGAGGGCGCGCGCGAGAAGGCCGAGGCCGGCGACCTGCTCTTCGGCACGACCGACACCTGGGTCCTCTGGAACCTGACCGGCGGCACCGACGGCGGTGTCCACAAGACGGACGTCACGAACGCGTCCCGCACCCTGTTCATGGACCTCGAGACGCTGCAGTGGCGCGACGACATCCTCGCCGACTTCGGTGTGCCGAAGTCGATGCTCCCCGAGATCGTCAGCTCCTCCGAGGTCTACGGCCACGTCGAGTCCTCGAGCCTCCTCCGCGAGGTCCCGATCGCCGGCATCCTCGGCGACCAGCAGGCGGCGACGTTCGGCCAGGCCGCGTTCGACCAGGGCGAGTCGAAGAACACCTACGGCACCGGTAACTTCCTCATCTTCAACACGGGCACGGACATCGTCCGCTCGGAGAACGGGCTGCTCACCACCGTCGGCTACAAGCTCGGCGACCAGGAGACGCACTACGCGCTCGAGGGGTCGATCGCCGTCACCGGCTCGCTCATCCAGTGGCTTCGCGACAACCTCGGCATCATCGGCAGCGCGCCCGAGGTCGAGACCCTCGCCACCACGGTCGAGGACAACGGTGGCGTCTACTTCGTCCCCGCCTTCTCGGGTCTCTTCGCCCCGTACTGGCGTCCGGACGCCCGCGGTGCGCTCGTCGGCCTCACCCGGTTCGTCAACAAGGGCCACATCGCGCGTGCCGCCCTCGAGGCCACGGCGCTGCAGACCCGCGAGGTCCTCGACGCCGTCAACGCCGACTCCGGCGTCGAACTCACCGAGCTCAAGGTCGACGGTGGCATGACCGCCAACGACGCGCTCATGCAGTTCCAGGCCGACATCCTCGACGTCCCCGTGGTCCGCCCGGTCGTCGCCGAGACGACGGCCCTCGGTGCCGCCTACGCCGCCGGTCTGGCCGTCGGCTTCTGGGCCAACCTCGACGAGCTCCGCGCCAACTGGCAGGAGGACAAGCGGTGGGAGCCGCAGCTCGACGCCGCCGAGCGCGAGCGCACGCTGCGCCTGTGGAAGAAGGCCGTCACGAAGACCTTCGACTGGGTCGACGAGGACGTCCGCTGACGCATCACAGCTGACCGACCGACTGACGGGAGGCCCGCACCGGTTCCACGGAACCGGTGCGGGCCTCCCGTCGTTGCGCCGTGCGCGTGCGCGTGCGCCGGGAACGCCGCCGTGTCCCCGAGGCGCCGCCGGATCCGGTGACGTCTCGGGGACTTTGCGGCGTCTCGGCGTCTCGGCGGCGTCTCAGGCCGAGGTGGCGGCCGGCGCCGCGCCGACCCACTCGTCCAGTTTGCGCATGGCGGCACCGGAGTCCACGGATTCCGCCGCGACCACCAGCTGCGCCCGGAACCGCTGCAGGATCGGGCGGTCCGTCTCGGTCGGGTCCTGCGCCAGTCGGAAGGACACCAGACCGGCCGCCGCGTTCAGCAGGACGATGTCGCGGATCGGCCCGGTCTCCCCCGCGAGCACGCGCCGGACGATGGCGGCGTTCTCGGTCGGCTCGCCGCCGAGCAGGTCCTCGGTCCGGGCGCGGGCGATGCCGAGGTCCCGCGGGTCGAGGTCGTGCTCCGTGACGCGGCCCCCGGAGACCTGCCAGATGTGGCTGTGTCCGGTCGTGGTGAGTTCGTCGAGTCCGTCGTCACCGCGGAAGACGAGCGCCGTCGCGCCGCGGGTCTGGAACACGCCCGTGATGATCGGCACGAGCTCGAGTTGCGCCACGCCGACCGCGTTCGCCTCGCACCGAGCGGGGTTGACCAGCGGACCGAGGAAGTTGAACACCGTGGGCACGCCGATCTCCCGCCGGACCGGGGCTGCGTGGGCGAAACCGGGGTGGAACGCGCTGGCGAAGGCGAAGGTCAGCCCGACACGCCGGAAGGTCTCGGCGACACGCGCGGCGTCCATCGTGAGGTCGAGGCCGAGCGCCGCGAGTACGTCGCTCGAGCCCGACTTCGACGAGCTGGCGCGGTTGCCGTGCTTGACGACCGGCACGCCCGCGGCGGCGATGACGATGGCCGCCATGGTCGACACGTTCACCGTGCCGACGACGTCCCCGCCCGTCCCGACGATGTCGAGCGCCATCGGGTCGACGTCGAGCGGGACCGCGGCGTCGAGGACGGCGTCGCGGAAGCCGACGACCTCGTCGACCGTCTCGCCCTTCGCGCGGAGCGCCACGGCGAAGGCTGCGATCTGGGCGGCCGTGGCCCGGCCCTGCACGATCTGCTCCATGGCCCATGTGGACTGCCTGATCGAGAGGTCCTCGCGCGCCATGAGCGCGCTGATCACCGCAGGCCAGGAGAGAGCGTCAGACATGGCTCGATCGTACTGATTCTGGAGGACCCGCCAGTTGCCTGCGAAAACACTGTCGGGGGTTTCCGCCATAATGGAGGACGTGACAAGCACCCCTCTCTCCAGATCCGTCAGCGGTCCGGTCCTGAACAGGCCGAACCCCGTTGCCGTGGGGACGATCGTGTGGCTGGGCAGCGAGGTCATGTTCTTCGCCGGCCTGTTCGCGATCTACTTCACGCTGCGCAGCACCTCTCCCGAGCTCTGGGCGACAGAGACCGCCAAGCTCGAGGTGCCGTTCGCGTCGGTGAACACCATCATCCTGGTGCTGTCGAGCTTCGCCTGCCAGTTCGCCGTCTTCGCCGCGGAGCGGTTCCAGGTGCACCGCACTAGCTGGAACCCGAAGGACTGGGGCATGACGGAGTGGTTCTTCGTCACCTACTGCATGGGCGCCATCTTCGTCTGTGGGCAGATCTTCGAGTACGCCAACCTCTGGCACGAGGGCATGACGCTCTCCTCGAGCGCCTACGGTTCGGCGTTCTACATGACCACCGGCTTCCACGGCCTGCACGTGACCGGTGGCCTCATCGCCTTCCTCCTCACGCTCGGGCGTGGGTTCGCCGCGAAGAACTTCGGGCACAAGGAAGCCACCACCGCGATCGTCGTGTCCTACTACTGGCACTTCGTCGACGTCGTGTGGATCGGTCTCTTCGCCGTCATCTACCTCCTCAAGTGAGAATCAGGCAGCCCCACAGCATGTTCAACACATCGAAGAAGAACAAGAAGGGCCGGCGCTCCCCCCTGGCGACCGTGTCCCTCCTCGCCGTCGCCCTCATGACGACAGGTGGCGCGTACGCGCTCTTCAGCACCTCGGCCAACGCCGAGGACAGCACCTCGAGCACGGTGGCCGAGTCGAGCCAGTCGCAGGTGAACGAGGGTCAGAAGCTCTTCGCCTCGAACTGCGCCACCTGCCACGGTCTCTCTGCGCAGGGCACGAGCGAAGGCCCGTCCCTCATCGGCGTCGGCGCCGCGTCGGTCGACTTCCAGGTCGGCACCGGCCGCATGCCGCTCGCTGCACAGGGACCCCAGGGTGAAGAGAAGCCCGAGCAGTTCACTGACCAGCAGGTCGACGCCATGGCGGCCTACGTCGCGTCGCTCGGCCCCGGCCCGTCGGTCCCAGGCGAGGAACTCACCGACGGCTCCGAAGGTGACGCGGCCGAGGGCGCCGAGCTGTTCCGCATCAACTGCGCCATGTGCCACAACGTCGCCGGTGCCGGTGGCGCCCTGACCGAGGGCAAGTACGCGCCGAACCTGCGCGACGTCTCGGGCAAGCACATCTACGAGGCCATGCTCACCGGCCCGCAGAACATGCCCGTCTTCAACGACCTGAACCTCACACCGGACCAGAAGGCCGACATCATCACGTACCTCAAGTACGTGCAGGACAACCGGTCGCCCGGTGGCTTCGGCCTGGGTGACATCGGCCCGGTCGCCGAGGGTCTGTTCATCTGGATCTTCGGGCTCGGCGCGGTCGTTGCGATGACCGTCTGGCTGACCGCGAAGCAGAACTGATCGTCCGTGTCGCACGACACTGAAGGGAACACCATGGCAGAGCACGACGACGAGGCACTGAACTCGTCCTCGGCTGTCGAGAAGCACGGCGCGACGCAGCCGGCGGGGACCGCCGTCCTGCCGTCGGAGCGGTTCGAGAACCCGGGTGAGCCGCCGCACCGCGCTCGCCGCACCGACGTCGACCCGAAGAAGCAGCGTCTGGCCGAGCGCCAGGTCGCCACGTTCTTCTACCTGTCGATCATCGGCAGCGTCCTGTCGATCGCCGCGTACATCGCCTTCCCGATCGATTCGAACGACTTCGGGTCGGTCCGCTCCGCGAACCTCTTCCTCGGGCTCTCGATCACGCTCGCCCTGCTCGCACTGGGCATCGGGGCCGTCTACTGGTCGAAGACCCTGGTCTCCGACCGGGAACTCACCGAGATGCGTCACACCACGCGGGGCTCGGACGAGACCCGTGCCAAGGCGGTCGAGGCGTTCCAGCTCGCCGACAAGGAGTCCGGCTTCAGCCGTCGCAAGCTGATCCGCAACTCGCTCATCGGCGCGCTGGTGGCCTTCCCGCTCCCCGGCATCGTCCTGGTGCGCGACCTGGCGCCGAAGGAAGACCCGAACGAGCTGCTCCGTCACACCTTCTGGAAGTCGGGCCTGCGCCTGACCAAGGACCCGACGGGTCTGCCGATCAAGGCGTCCGACGTCACCATCGGATCCGTGTTCCACGTCATCCCCGAGGGCATGCTCGACTCCGAGCACATGCTCGAGGAGAAGGCCAAGGCCGCCGTCCTCCTGATGCGTCTGGACCCGAAGGACCTCAACCCCGGCAAGGGCCAGGAGAACTGGGGCTACGACGGCATCGTCGCATACTCCAAGATCTGTACCCACGTCGGTTGCCCGGTCGCGCTCTACGAGCAGCAGACGCACCACCTGCTGTGCCCGTGCCACCAGTCCACCTTCGATGTCTCGAACAACTGCGAGGTCATCTTCGGACCGGCGGCCCGCCCCCTCCCCCAACTTCCGATCTCGGTCGATGACGACGGCTACCTGGTCGCACAGAGCGACTTCCACGAGCCGGTCGGCCCGTCCTTCTGGGAGCGTGCACGCTCATGAGCAGCACAACGACAACCACCCCCAACACCGAGTCGTCGAACAAGCCGGCTCCTGACCGTGGTTCGCGCCTGATCAACTACACCGCGAACTACATCGACGAGCGCACGAGCATCTCCGGCTTGGTGAAGGAGGTCGGGCGCAAGATCTTCCCCGACCACTGGAGCTTCATGCTCGGTGAGGTGGCGCTCTACAGCTTCGTCGTCGTCCTGCTCTCCGGGACCTTCCTGACGTTCTTCTACCAGGCGTCCATGACCGAGGTCGTCTACGACGGCTCGTACGTCCCCATGAAGGGCGTCGAGATGTCGGTCGCCCTGCAGTCCACCCTGGACATCTCGTTCGAGATCCGCGGCGGGCTGTTCGTGCGACAGATCCACCACTGGGCCGCCCTGCTGTTCGTGGCCTCGGTCATGCTGCACATGGCTCGCGTCTTCTTCACCGGCGCGTTCCGCAAGCCGCGCGAGCTCAACTGGGTCTTCGGCTTCGTGCTCTGGATCCTCGCCATGGCCGAGGGCTTCACCGGCTACTCGCTCCCCGACGACCTGCTCTCCGGCAACGGTCTCCGCATCATCGTCGGCATGATCGAGGGCATCCCGGTGATCGGCGTCTGGATCGCCTACCTGCTGTTCGGTGGTGAGTTCCCGGGCACCGACATCGTCGGCCGCCTGTACACGCTCCACATCCTGCTGCTGCCGGCGATCCTGGTCGCGGTGCTCGGCGTGCACCTCGTGCTCGTCGTCGTCAACAAGCACACGCAGTACGCGGGTCCGGGCAAGACCAACGAGAATGTCGTGGGCGTCCCGATCCTCCCGGCGTTCGCCGCGAAGGGTGGCGGGTTCTTCTTCATCGTCGCCGGCATCCTCGCCGCCATCGCGTCGCTGTTCACGATCAACCCGATCTGGAACTACGGCCCGTACGACCCCTCCCCCGTGTCCGCCGGAACCCAGCCCGACTGGTACATCGGCTTCGCGGACGGCGCGCTCCGTCTGGTGCCGCCGCACTGGGAGGTCGTCTGGTTCGGGTACACGGTGTCGTTCAACATCCTCGTCCCGATCGCGGTCCTGGGTGGCCTGATCGTCGCGATCTTCGTCTACCCGTTCATCGAGGCGTGGGTCACCGGGGACAAGCGCGAGCACCACATCGCCGACCGTCCGCGCAACGCCCCGACCCGTACCGCCCTCGGTGTCGCCGGCATCACGCTGTACGGCGCGCTGTTCACGGCTGCGTCCTCCGACCTCATCGCGACGCACTTCATGGTCTCGATCAACCACGTGATCCACGTGCTCCAGGCGGCGACGGTCCTCGGTCCGTTCGTGGCGTTCTGGATCACCAAGCGTGTGTGCCTCGCCCTGCAGAAGAAGGACCGCGAGATCGTCCTGCACGGGTACGAGTCGGGTCGCATCGTGCGCCTGCCGCACGGTGAGTTCATCGAGGTGCACGAGCAGCTCGACGAGTACGAGCGGTGGCGTCTGCTGGAGTTCAACGACTACAAGCCGCTGATGATCCGTCCCGACGCTCGTGGTCGCATCAGCTCGATGCAGAAGGCGCGGGCACGCGTGTCCCGCTTCTTCTTCGAGGACCGGATCGAGCCGGTGTCGAAGGCGGAGCTCGAGGCCGCGCACGCCGCGCACCACGGTCCTGACCTCGAAGGGACCCACCAGGCCCCGCAGGTCGGTGCTGGGACGCACTAGGCTCCTCGGCAAGAACGCCAGCACCCCTCGTCCACTTCGTGGTCGGGGGGTGTTCGCGTTCGCCTCACCCCGCGGACATCGGACATGCCGCCCCAGTTCACGGGGGGTTCACACGGCGGTGTTGGAATCGTCGAGGACGGTGTGGCATCGTGTTGCACCACGCACTCGCTGCCAACGGAAGAAGAGACCCGATGGACGCCCGGACGGCTGAACACCCCAGGCCGAACCACTTCCTGCTCCACCTCAGCGACACCCACCTCCTCGCCGGCGACGGCCCCCTCTACGGGGCGGTCGACTCGGCGGAACGCCTCGGCCAGATCATCGCCGAGATCGAGGCGTCAGGTGCCCGACCGGAAGCGATCGTCGTCACCGGCGACGTGGCCGACAAGGGCGAACCCGGCGCCTACACCCGTGTCCGGGCCATCATCGAGCCCGCCGCCGAACGCATCGGTGCCCAGGTGATCTGGGCGATGGGCAACCACGACGAGCGCGGTGCCTTCCGCCAGGAGCTGTTCGGCCTGCAGCCCACCGATCGGCCCGTTGACTTCGTCTACGACGTGAACGGCCTCCGCGTCATCACGCTCGACACCAGCGTCCCCGGCCACCACCACGGCGAGGTCTCCCCCGAGCAGCTCGACTGGCTTGCCGAGGTCCTGTCCGAGGCGGCGCCGCACGGCACCATCCTGGCGATGCACCACCCGCCCGTGCCGAGCGTGCAGGACCTCACCGTCCTCGTCGAACTGCGTGACCAGGCGGCCCTCGCCGAGGTGGTCGAGGGCAGCGACGTCATGACGATCATCGCCGGGCACCTGCACTACTCGACGAGCGCCGTGTTCGCCGGCATCCCCGTCTCCGTGGCGAGCGCCACGTGCTACACCCAGGACCTCAACGAGTTCCAGCGCGGCACCCGCGGCCGGGACGGCGCACAGTCGTTCAACCTCATGCACGTCTACGGCCACCAGGTCGTGCACTCCGTGGTGCCGATCGGCACGTACGCGACGGTCGGTGAGCCGGTCTCCTCGATCGAGACGGAGGCCAGGCTCGCCGCCGCCGGCGTCGTCATCCCGCCAGCCGTCGAGCCCGCTCCGGTGACGTCCTCGATGCCGGTGTTCACCCTCGACACGATCCCGGTCTCGCCGATCCACCGCTGACCACGTGACGGACGGGAGGCGCGGTGCCAGCTGGCACCGCGCCTCCCGTCCGTCCGTCATGCCGACGACGCCACGGTCAGTCGGTGCGTTCCCACGGCGCGGGGAACGGGAAGTAGCGCTCGAGGAAGTCGGTCACGCGAGTCGTGCGCTCCTCGTCGCTGACCTCGGGGAAGCTCCCGTCGTTCAGGCAGAAGAAGTCGACGTTCCGCTTCTTGAGGAGTTCGTCGAGCGTGCGTAGTCCGGCCTGCATCGTCGTGTCGATGTACTTCACCGACGCGTTCTCCTGGATGATCGCGCGGCCGGTGAGCAGTGCGTAGTAGTGGTACAGCGAGTTCGTCACCGAGATGTTGTCCGCCGCGCGGAACCGGGAACCGGCCGTGCTGCGGAACTCGTCCGCGAACTCGTGCTCCATCTCGGTCATGATGCTCTTCCGCAGCGGGGTCGCCGCGTGCTCGAGGTGGCGGGTCGTGACGGCACCGAAGCGCTGCTGGAGGAGGCGCCGGTTCACCCGGGCCGAGTTCTCGAACCCGCTGCGTGCGGCGTTGTTGACCCCGAGCCCGATCCGGGTGTCGGCGAGGATGAACTTCGTGACGGACCCCGGGCTGAAGAACACCGACGGGTCGATGAGACGACCGAAGAACATGTCGTCGTTCGAGTAGATGAAGTGCTCGCTCAACCCGGGGATGTGGTGCAGCTGCGACTCCACCGCCTGCGAGTTGTGTGTCGGCAGCACGGACGGGTCGGCGAAGAACTCCTCGCTACGGACGATCCGGACCTTCGGGTGGTCGGCGAGCCACTCCGGTGCCGGAGAGTCCGTCGCGATGTAGATCGTCCGGATCCACGGGGCGAAGATGTGCACCGACCGGAGCGCGTACTTCAGTTCGTTGATCTGCCGGAAGCGGGCCGGTGCGTCGTCGCCCTCCCCCAGCACCGCGTTCGCCTGCGCGGCCTGACGGGCGCGCTGGTACTCGACGGCGTTGCCGTCCACCCACGAGAACACGATGTCGATCGGGAAGCGGATGTCCGAGACGTGGTCGTCGAACATGTGCTCGACGGTGCTCCAGGATCGGCCGTACCGATCGATGTCGACGAGGACGAACTCCTCGATCGGCAGGCTGCGACGCATGAGGGCGTTCTCGACCGGTGCGAGGACCTCGGTCTCGGTGACCCGCCAGAACTCGAGCTGCACGCTGGTCTCCGCGCCGTAGCGGAGTCGACCCATCGGTTCGAGGCGCGGTCGGAACAGCCGGAGCACCGGCTCGTCGACCGAGCCGAACCCGTCGTCGAGGACGAGCACGGCCGGCTTGCCCGGGGGCTTGGCGTAGAACGGCTCACCGGCCGCAGCGGCCATCACGACGCTCTCAGCACGCTGGCGGTCCCGTTCGTCGACCGCGATCACCGGGCGCTGGTCGTTGCCGCGGATGAGCAGGTGGTCGACGTCACCGGCGGTGAGCGCGTCGTCGAGGAACAGGAGGTCCTCGATCATGGACTGCTGCGGCGTCAGGTGCCCGTTGATGAGCGTCAGGCGACCTTTGCGCAGGACGACGTCGGGTCGGTCGAGACCGCCGGAGGACGGTCGAGGGGTCAGCAGAGGACTCTCGGTCACCGGCTCGGTCTCGTCGCTCATCCACGCCTTCCAGGTCGCACTGCCGTGCTCCGTGCACAGCACTTGCGATCCTACCGTCCGTGCGGCCGCTCGGACCGCGGGCCCGGTGACCGACCGGTCGCACGAGGTGCCGCGGCTGACCGCGGGACGCTCACTCCGCCGCGCGCGGGACCTTCACGGCGATGCCGACCACGATGAACAGCGCGGCCGCGACGAGCTGGAGGCCCGCCCAGACCTCGCCGGGGAACGGCACGGTGACCACGGGGTTCCAGCAGACGGCGACGGCCGCCGTGAGGACCGCTGCCCACCATGCACGACCCCGGATCGCGAAGACGAGCACGATGAGCGCCAGCACCGTCACGCCCCAGCGGGCGAAGACGAAGGCCGACGCGTCGACGAACGCGACGCAGGCGAGCAGGACGACCGCGGCCAACAACGACGGCGCCAGGGCCGGGCGGGTGAAGTCCGGCAGCGCGCCCGCTCCACGGCGCTCCGGTCCTGACGACCCGCGGCGGGCTCCGGTGTCGGACGCTCCGGCCGTCGGTCGCGACCGAGTGCCCGCCTGCTGTTGCGACGAGCCGATCGCCGGTCGTCCTCTGCGTGCCGTCATCGTCCCCGGGCCTCCCGCAGGTCCGCCAGCGAGATGGGGCGCGACATCGGCGGGAGTTCGCGGACGCGCTCGATCGCCGGGACGAGCTCGGCGACGTAGGCGCGGTAGCCGTCCTCGTTGAGGTGGAGCCCGTCCTCGGTGAACCGTGCGTCGAGGTGGTCCCCGTCCGCCAGCGCGGGCCAGGCGTCGAGGTACTGCGCGTGACAGGTCGCCACGAACTGGCGCAGGTGCCGGTTCGCCTGTTCGGTCTTCGCGGTGTACTCGGCCTGGCGCGGCAGGATCGACACGAGGAGCAGGCGGACGCCCGGCAGCTCGCGGCGGAGCCGGACCAGGACGGTCTCGACGTTCCGGACCACGTGCTCGGCACTCGCCCGGTGGTGACCGAAGTCGTTGGTGCCGATGAGGAGCACGATCACCTCGGGTGCGGCGACGACGACCTCGTCGAGCCGACCCAGCACCCCGTCGGTCGTGTCCCCGTCGATGCCGAGGTTCAGCGTGCGCTCGTCCGGGAGCCACTGGTCCCATGCGCCGCCCGCGGTGATGCTGTCGCCGAGGAAGAGGACTCCCCCAGCCCTGGTCGTGCCGTCGTCACTCATGCTGTCTCCTCGTGCGCTGGCTGCGCCTGGTCATCCTGGTACGTGGAGTTGCGCTGCGTCGAATCGGTGCGGTGCGCCTCCCGTTCCGCCCGGGCGGTGATCCGCTCGACCATGCCCGGGAAGATGACGCCGTGGAACGGCAGGATGCCGTACCAGTACAACCGCCCGGCCAGCCCCTGCGGGAAGTAGATCGCGCGCTGGTGGTAGTCGCTGCCGCCGTCGTCCGCCGGCGTGACGGTCATCTCGAGCCACGCGCGACCCGGCGACTTGAACTCGGCACGGAGCCGGAGGTAGCGGCCACGGACGAGTCGTTCGACGCGCCACCAGTCGAGTGCGTCGCCCTGCTCCAGGCGCTTCGGGTCACGACGTCCACGGCTCAGGCCGACACCTCCGGCGATCTTGTCGAGCCAGCCGCGCGCGACCCAGGCGAGGGGGAAGGAGTACCAGCCGTTCTCACCGCCGATCGACTCGACGACGCTCCAGACGGCCTCGGGTGGCGCGGACGAGTGCCGCTTCCGGTCGTCCACGTAGACGGTGTGCCCGGCCCACTCGGGGTCGCTCGGCAGCGGGTCCGCGGAGCCGCTCGACAGCGTCGCGTTGCGCCAGCTCGTCTCGACCTCGCCCGTCCGCATCTTCGCGAGCGCGAGTCGGACCGCTCGGCGGTAGGGCGTGAGGCCGCCCTCCGGCTGGGGGACGACGTCGTCGATGTCGTGTTCGCGCTGGACGCACTCGAACTGGAGGGACTCGATGATCGGTGTCGCGAGCTTGCGCGGGATCGGGGTGACGACGTTGAACCAGTGCGCGGCGAGCCGCGGGGTCAGCACCGGCAGGACGGAGATCGGACGCTGCGGCAGCTTCGCCTCGACCGCGTACCCGTTGAGCATCTGGCCGTACCGGAGCACGTCGGGGCCGCCGATGTCGAACGTCCGGTTCACCTCGGCGGGGATGGTCAGCGCCTGGACCAGGTAGTGGAGGACATCGCGCACGGCGATCGGCTGGATGTGGTTCCGGACCCAGCGCGGCGCCGGCATCCAGGGCAGGACGTCGGTGAGGTGACGGATCATCTCGAACGAGGTGCTGCCCGAACCGATCACGACCCCGGCCTGGAGCGCGACCGTCGGGACGCCGGACCCGAGCAGGATCTCGCCCACCTCCTTGCGGCTGCGCAGGTGCTTGCTGAGGTCGCCGTCCGGGTGCAGGCCGCCGAGGTAGACGAACCGCTGGACACCGGCCTCGTGGGCGACCCGCGCCATGGTCTGCGCCGCGTCCCGCTCCGCCTGTTCGAAGTCCCCGTCCGCACCCATGGCGTGTGCGAGGTAGTAGACGGCCTCGATGCCCGCGACTGCCGCACCGACGGCGTCGGCGTCCTGCAGGTCGCCCTCGGCCACGTCGACCCGGTCGCTCCAGGGGACGTCCTGCAGCTTCCGGGGGTTGCGGACGAGGACCCGGACGTCGTGTCCGGCGTCGAGGAGTCTGGGGACCAGTCGACCACCGATGTACCCGGTGGCCCCGGTGACGAGGACGCGCATGGCAGGAACGGTACGCCCCACGCCTCCTTGTAGGCTTGCCGGGTGGACAACCAAGCGTTCCCCGCCAACCCCGACGAGACCAGCGCCGACGAGATCAGTGCCGACGAGATCAGTGCCGATGCCGTGCGCCGGCTCATCGACCACGCGATCCTCAAGCCCGAGCTCAGCCGCTCGGACGTCGACGCCCAGCTCGACGAAGCCGCGGCCCACCGGGTCTTCAGTGTCTGCGTCCGCCCGGGTGACGTCCTCCACGCGGTCGAGCGTCTCCAGGGCACGGGCGTCGGCGTCGGGACGGTCATCGGCTTCCCGCACGGCACCACGTCGACGGCCGCCAAGGTCGCCGAGTCGCTGCAGGCCCTCGCTGACGGCGCCTTCGAGCTCGACATGGTCCAGGACATCGGTGCCGCGAAGTCCGGCGACTGGCAGCGGGTCGAGCGGGACGTCCGCGCCGTCGTCGACGTCGCCGGCGACACCGTGGTGAAGGTCATCCTCGAGACCGCGTACCTGACCGACGACGAGATCGTCGCCGCCAGCCGTGCCGCGGTCGCCGGCGGTGCCGCCTTCGTCAAGACCTCGACCGGGTTCGCCGGCGGCGGCGCGACCGTCGAGCACGTCCGCCTCATGCGCGAGACCGTCGGCGCCGACACCGGCGTCAAGGCCTCCGGCGGTGTCCGCGGCCTCGACACGCTGCTCCAGATGGTCGATGCCGGTGCGACCCGCATCGGCACGAGTGCCTCGGCGCGCATCCTCGACGAGGTCGCGCACCGAGCCGCCACCGGCGCTGCCTCCGACCGCGGCGACGACACCTCGTCGTACTGACGCCTCGCGGCCGGTCTCCGCCGGCCGCGCGCACGACCGCGGGCCCCGTCAGCCCGACCGCTCGCCCGTCCCCCTCACCAGGCCGGCCGCGCCGGACGCCACCTCAGCGTCCCGGACCGCTGCCGGGCCTCCAGACCGCCACACCGGAGTGCGCATGTCCAGCACCACGTCCTCGTCCCTCGCCCTCGCCGTCGACCTCGGCGGCACGAAGGTGGAGGCGGCACTCGTCACCGACCAGGGCGTCGTCCTCCCGGCCACCCGGCACCGCAGCCCGACCGGACCCGGCCGGACGTCGGAGGAGCTGCAGGCCGCGGTCGACGAGGTCGTGCTCGCGACCCTGGCCGCTCTGCCTGCCGACGCGACCCTGGTCGGGGTCGGCATCGGCTCGGCCGGGCCGGTCGACGAGGTCGACGGGCTCGTCTCCCCCCTCAACATGCCGGTCTGGCGCGGCTACCCGCTCCGCGACCGCGTCGCAGCCCACGTCCCCGACGGTGTCCCCGTCACGCTCCGCATGGACGGTCTCGCGATCACCCTCGCCGAGCACTGGGTCGGAGCGGCCCAGGGCTCCGAGCACGTCATGGGCATGATCGTATCGACCGGTGTCGGAGGCGGGCTCATCCTCCACGGCCGGACCGTGAGCGGTCCGACCGGCAACGCGGGACACATCGGGCACGTCGAGTGCGGCGGCTACGACGACCCGTGCGCCTGCGGCGGCACCGGCTGCCTGGAGGCTGTGGCCAGCGGTCCGAAGACCGTCGCGTGGGCCAGACGCCAGGGCTTCACCGGCACGACCGGCGAGGAGCTCGCCGCCGCCTACGCCGCGGGCGACGAGATCGCGGTCGCGGCAGTGCGGCGGAGTGGACGCGCTCTCGGACAGGCGATCGCCGCGGCCACGAGTCTGGTCGACCTCGAGGTCGTCGCCATCGGCGGTGGGTTCTCGCACGTCTCCCCGGACCTGTTCGAGTACGCCCGCCAGGCCGTCGCCGAGCGGACGGAGTTCCCCTTCGTCACGAAGGTGCGGATCGTCCCGACCGGGTTGTCCCAGGACGGGCCCCTCATCGGTGCCGCTGCGCTCGTGCACCGCGCCGACGTCCTGCGCTGACCCGGCGCCCATGACGTCGGTCGTGAGCGGCGTCCCCTCCCCGGTCCGCTCCTGACCTGGCGCTCTCGGACTGACGGTCGCGGGGCCGCTCCGGTCCGTCCGTCGGCGCTTCTCCACACGGTCGTCGTCCACGGCGGTCCGATGCGGCATCATCGTCCCTGTGCCCACCTCCCGCCTCGTCACGACGGACGACTGGCCGGCGGCGGAGCTGCACGCGGCGGTGCTCGCGGGCGAACTCGTCCCCGTGGGCGCGTGCTGGGCCTCCGTCGCCGAGCCGCAGGACTCCGCGTTGCGCGCCGCGTCCTACGGGTGGAGCGTCGCGGATGCTCGGTTCGTCGCCGCGGGTCGGAGTGCCGCCTGGATCTGGGGTGCGTGTTCCCGCCCGCCGCTGCCCCACGCCAGCTGCGTCCCGGCCAGCGAGCGGTTCCGGCGTCGCGGCGCCTGGTCAGCGGTCCGCGAGGTCACCCTCGGGGCGGAGGACGTCGTCGTCCGGGCGGGTTCCCGGGTCCTCAGCCCGGTCGCGACGGCCCTCGACCTCCTCCGCGACCGGCGCGGGTTCGGTGCTGCCGAGGCCGACGCGCTCCGCGGTCTGGTCGTCACGGCGCAGGTGGACCCGTCACACCTCGTGACGCTGCTCGTCCGGTCCGAGCGGTTGCCGATGGGCCGGCAGGCGCAGCGACGGTTCCGGGAGACCGGGTTGGCCGCCGTCGGGCCGTGAATGCTCGCCGTGCCCGCCTCGATCCGTGGAGCCGCGGACACGTGCGCCCACGCGACCCACGCCACGTTCTGCACCCGCAGACCGGACGTGACCGGACTGCTCGACCGCCGCTCCCGGAGCAGCGTCAGCCGGCGCTGACCCGGTACACGTCGTACACGGCGTCAATGCGTCGGACTGCGTTGAGCACGCGGTCCAGGTGCGTCGTGTCACCCATCTCGAAGACGAAGCGGGACAGCGCCAGCCGGTCGGACGACGTCGACACCGTCGCGGACAGGATGTTGACGTGGTGGTCGGTGAGCACACGAGTGACGTCGCTCAGCAGGCCGGAGCGGTCGAGCGCCTCGATCTGGATCTGGACGAGGAACACCGACTTCGAGGAGGGTGCCCACTCGACCTCGATCATCCGGTCGGGCTCGTTCATCAACGACTTCACGTTCGTGCACGACGCCTGGTGCACCGAGACGCCTTGACCACGGGTGATGAACCCGACGATCTGGTCACCCGGGACCGGGGTGCAGCACTTCGCCAGCTTGACGAGGATGTCGGGCGCGCCGCGGACGAGCACGCCACTGTCGCTGTTGCGCAGCTGTCGGCTCGTGACGTGCCGTGGGAAGGCGAGCTCCGGCTCGTCCGTCTCCGTCTCGGTCTGGATGCTGCCGAGCGCCTTCTCGATGACCGACTGGCTCGAGACGTGCCCCTCGCCCACGGCCGCGTACAGTGCCGAGACGTCGTCGTAGCGCATGGCCGAGGCCACCTCGGAGATGGTGTCCTGGCTCATGATGCGCTGGAGCGGCAGGTTCTGCTTCCGCATCGCACGTGCGATGGCGTCACGGCCCTGCTCGACCGCCTCTTCGCGGCGCTCCTTGGTGAACCACTGCTTGATCTTGTTGCGCGCCCGCGGGCTCCGGACGAAGGTCAGCCAGTCCTGGCTGGGGCCCGAGTCCGGGTTCTTCGACGTGAAGATCTCGACGACGTCCCCGCTGGACAGCTGGCTCTCGAGCGGGACGAGACGGCCGTTCACCTTGGCGCCCATCGTGCGGTGCCCGATCTCGGTGTGCACGGCGTACGCGAAGTCGACGGGTGTGGCGCCCGCAGGCAGCCCGATGACCTTGCCCTGCGGCGTGAAGACGTAGGTCTCCTTCGCCCCGATCTCGTACCGCAGCGAGTCGAGGAACTCGGCCGGGTCGCTCGTCTCCGCCTGCCAGTCGGTGATGTGCGCGAGCCACGCCATGTCCTGGTCGGACTGCGACGAGCTCTCGGCATCGCGCCCGGTGACGCGCTGCTTGTACTTCCAGTGCGCGGCCACACCGAACTCGGCCCGCTGGTGCATCTCGTGGGTGCGGATCTGGATCTCGACCGCGCGACCCTGCGGCCCGAGGACCGTGGTGTGCAACGACTGGTAGAGGTTGAACTTCGGCGTCGCGATGTAGTCCTTGAAGCGACCGGGCAGCGGTGTCCACCGCGCGTGGACGGCGCCGAGCATGGCGTAGCAGTCGCGCACCGTCGGGACGAGGACCCGGATGCCGACGAGGTCGTAGATCTCGTCGAACTCGCGGCCGCGCACGATCATCTTCTGGTAGATCGAGTAGTACTGCTTCGGCCGGCCCATCACGTCGCCGCGGACCTTCGCGGCCTTGAGGTCCTTCTTCAGCGTCGCCGTGACGTTCTGCACGAACTGCTCGCGCTTCGGCTGCCGTTCCTTGACCAGGCTGTCGATCTCGACGTAGAGCTTCGGGTGCAGGACCGCGAACGACAGGTCCTCGAGCTCGAGCTTGATCATCTGGATGCCGAGGCGGTGCGCGAGCGGCGCGTAGATCTCGAGCGTCTCCTTGGCCTTGCGGGTGGCGGAGGCGGATTCGACGAAGCCCCACGTGCGGGCGTTGTGGAGCCGGTCGGCGAGCTTGATCACCAGGACGCGGATGTCCTTCGACATCGCGATGACCATCTTGCGCACGGTCTCGGCCTGTGCGCTGTCGCCGTACTTGACCTTGTCGAGCTTGGTGACGCCGTCGACGAGCATCGCGATCTCGTCGCCGAAGTCCTCGCGCAGCTGGTCGAGCTGGTAGTCGGTGTCCTCCACCGTGTCGTGGAGCAGCGCGGCGGCGATCGTGATCGTGCCGATGCCCAGGTCGGCCAGGATCTGCGCGACCGCGACCGGGTGCGTGATGTACGGCTCACCGGACTTGCGCTTCTGCCCGTCGTGCGCCCGCTCCGCGACCGAGTACGCCCGCTCGATGAGCGTCGTGTCCGCCTTCGGGTGGTGTGAGCGAACCGTTCGGATCAGGGTGTCGACGGCACCGGCGGGCTGAGCACGGGAGAACAGCCGCGGCAGCAGCGACCGGAGCGACCCGAGGTTGCCGGTGGTGTTCGCGCCGAGCGGCGGACTCGACGGACGAGGAGCCGATCCGGGCCGCGACCCGGCGTCCGGGCGGGAGGCGGCTCCGGCATCCGGCTGCGAGGACTCACGCGTGTCGGTCATGCTGCGCCTCCCGGGACTCGATCCGACAACACTACGCGCGTCGGGTCAGTGCTCGTGACCACGTTCGCCGTCAGCGGCGGCGTCCCGACCGGGGCGGACGACCGGAGCGCCGGACTGCTCCCAGGCGACCATGCCACCCGCCAGGCTGACGGCCGCGACCCCGGCGCGCTCGAGCGCAGCGGCGACCTGCGCCGAGCGGTACCCGCTGTGGCAGACCACGACCGCCGGGTGGTCGTCGTCCGTCGGCACCTCGCCCCAGCGTGACTGCAGCTCCGACATGGGCAGGAGTGTCGCCTGCGGTGCGTGCACGTCGTCCCACTCCGACTGCTCACGGACGTCGATCAGGGCAGCGCCCTCGTCGAGACGGCGGAGCGCCTCGGCGACGTCGACCTCGTGGACGGCCATCAGGCGTCCGCTCCGGCCTCGACCGGACGCTGCTTCGCGGCGGCCTGCGCCTTCTTGGCGTCACCCGCGACGACCTTCGGCTCGTTCTCGCGGAGGTGCGCGTACATCGGCGCCGCCAGGAAGATCGTCGAGTAGGTGCCGACGATGATGCCGATGAAGAGCGCGAGGGAGATGTCACGCAGGGTGCCGGCGCCGAGGACGTACGACCCGATGAACAGGATCGCCGCGACCGGCAGCAGCGCCACGACCGAGGTGTTGATCGACCGGACGAGCGTCTGGTTGATCGCGAGGTTGACGGACTGCTTGAACGTCCGGTGCGACTCGATCGCGGTGTTCTCGCGGACCTTGTCGAACACCACGACCGTGTCGTAGAGCGAGTAGCCGAGGATCGTGAGGAAGCCGATGACGGCCGCCGGGGTGACCTCGAGACCGACGATGCCGTACACGCCCGCCGTGATGAGCAGGTCGTGGATGAGCGCGGTCATCGCGGCGAGCGACATCTTCCAGGTGCGGAAGTAGAGCGCCATGAAGACGGCGGCCAGGGCGAGGAAGATCACGAGGCCGCGGATGGCCTGCGCCAGGACGTCCGCACCCCACGTGGCACCGATGAAGGTCGCGGCGACCTGGGACTCCGGCACGTCGTACGCCTCGGCGAGGTCCGAGGCGATCTCGTCGGTCTGCGCGTTCGTGAGCTGACCGGTCTGCACGCGGATGCCGTGGGTGCCGAGCTGCGAGACGCGCGGCGCCTCGTCGGACACGACCCGCTCGACCGTCTCGGTGGCGATGTTCTGGTCGGTGGTCTTGACGTCGGAGACCGTGAACTCCGAACCACCGGTGAACTCGATGCCGAGCTGGTAGCCACCGCGGAGCCACGGCACCGCGAGGGAGATCACGATGCAGGCGACCGCGATGAGGTACCAGGTCTTCCGTCGACCGACGAAGTCGTAGGAGCGCTTGCCCGTGTAGAGGTCGCTGCCGAACTGGCTGAAGCTCGCCATCAGCTGTCCTTCCCGTTGCCGGTGCCGTTGTCGTTGCCCGTGCTGCCCGAGGCCTTGCGCTCGGCGATGGTCTGGCGGCGAGCGGCCTCGCGCGCACTGCGCTGGCGCTTGCCGTCCACGATGGGTGCGCGGAACTGCGCGCGTCCGCGGTACACCGCGCCGAGGGCGGCCGGGTCCAGTCCGCTGAACCGGTGTCCCTCGCCGAAGAAGCGGCTGCGGGCGATGAGCTGCATCATCGGGTGCGTGAACAGGGCCACGACCACGACGTCGATGAGGGTCGTCAGGAGGAGCGTGAACGCGAAGCCCTTCACATCGCTCACCGCGAGCACGTACAGCGTGACGGCGGCGAGGAAGTTGACCGAGTCGGACGCCAGGATCGTGCGGAGGGCACGCTTCCAGCCGGACTCGACCGCGCTCTCGAGCGCCCGGCCGTCACGGAGTTCGTCGCGGATGCGTTCGAAGTACACGATGAACGAGTCCGCCGTGATGCCGATCGCGACGATCAGACCGGCCACGCCGGCGAGCGAGAGCCGGTAGTCGACCCGCCACGACATGATCGCGATGACGAGGTAGGTCAGTGCTGCGGCCACGCCGAGCGACAGGACCGTGACGAAGGCCAGGGCGCGGTACTGGATCACCGAGTAGATGATGACCAGGCCGAGACCGATGAGTCCGGCGATCAGACCACCCACGAGCTGGGCGGTGCCGAGCGTCGCGGAGATGACCTCGTTCGACTGCACCTGGAAGTTGATCGGCAGCGCGCCGTACTTCAGCTGGTCGGCGAGGGTCTTCGAGGAGTCGGCGGTGAAGGCGCCGGTGATCTGGGCCTTGCCGTTGGTGATCGCGGCGTTGGTCGACGGGGCCGTGATGACCGTGCCGTCGAGGACGATCGCGAACTGGTTCTGCGGCTGTGCGAGCGAGACCAGGCGGTTGGTGACGGACGCGAAGTCCTTCGTGCCGGCACCGTTGAACGTGAGGTTGACCGCCCACTCACCGGTCGTCGTGCCCTGCGAGGTCGAGGCGAGCCCGGAGGTGGCGTTGCTGATGTCCGCACCCGAGACCTCGACCGGGCCGAGGATGTACTTGGCGGTCCCGTCGGCGTCGCACGTGACGAGCGGCTCGTCGTCCGGGGCGGCGGTGACGTCGTCCGGGGCGGAGCACTTGTAGTTCGTGTACAGGTCCTGCAGCTTCGGCGTCACCCATGCCAGGTCGCTGCCGTTGGTCGGCTCGGCGCTCGGCGTCGCCTGCAGCGACGCGGGCGGCGAGTACGGCGTCGGTGACGCGGACTGCGAGCCGTCGTCACCCACGGCGCTGTCGGACGCGGCCTCGGTGTAGAGCACCGGGCGGAAGGTCAGCTTGGCGGCTGCCTCGATCCGCTGGATGGTTTCCTGGTCGGGCTTGCCGGGGATCGAGACGACGATGTTGTTCGCGCCCTGGGTGTTGATCTCGGACTCCGAGACACCGGTGGCGTCGATGCGCTGGCGGATGATGTTCACCGCCTGCTGCAGCTGCTCCGAGGTGACGGCCGAGCCCTCGGTGCTCTGCGCGGCGAGCGTGATCTGCGTGCCGCCCTGCAGGTCGAGTGCCAGCTCGGGGACCCAACTCGCCCCGTCGTACCACTTGTCGGAGGCGTCCTTCGACGTGCTCGCGAGGATCGACGCGGCGGTGTTCAGCCCCGCGAGGATCGCCATGATGATCACCAACCAGGTGAGCGAGCGAAGCGCCTTCTTGACGGGTGTCGATCGTGCCACCGGTCGTCTCGTCTTTCTGTCGTGAGCCCCGCGCGTCGGAACGCACGGGGCCCATGGTGTCGCACCGTCGGCAGCCCGACGGCGTCGTGGGTCAGTCTTCGGTCTTGCGCTTCGTGGTGTCGACGTCCTCGACCCGCTCGCCGTAGATCGGCTCGCCGTTCAGCTCCGTGACGTGGTCCGTCTCGTGCTCGGTCGTGGCGGTCGTGTCGACGGCCTCCGGGGTCTCCTCCGGCACCACGCGGGAGAGCGTCTGGCGGTGCACGGTGATGACGGTCCCCGGCGCGATCTCGACGTCTGCGGTGACCTTCTCGTCGTCGACGGACACGAGCGTGCCGTAGAGGCCGAAGGAGAGCATGACGCGAGCGCCCGGGACCATCTGGCTGGCGGTCTCCGACTGCTGCTTCTTGCGCTTGCGGCTGCTGTAGAACATGAAGGCCGCGAACGCCACGATGATGATGATGAGGAAGTACTGGTCCATGGGGACCCTCCGGTCGGTCGAGCGGTTTCGGGCGCGAGCAGTCTAGAGCACGCGGATGTACGGTACTTCACGCTCCGTCGGCGTCGAAGAGTCCGGGCTGCGCCGCGGCCTGGCCGGGCGTGAGACCGAAGTGGCGCCAGGCCTGCGGCGTGGCGATGCGCCCGCGGGGCGTCCTGGTGACGAGACCGATCCGCACGAGGAACGGCTCGACGACCGACTCGATGGTCTCGGACTCCTCGCCGACCGACACCGCGAGGGTGTTGAGGCCGACCGGGCCGCCGTCGAAGCGGGTGAGCATCGTCTCGAGCACGGCACGGTCGAGTCGGTCGAGGCCGTATTCGTCGACGTCGTACAGCTCGAGTGCGCCCTGCACCGCGGCCATGCCGTCCCGGGTGCCGTGCACGAGCGCGAAGTCACGGACCCGCCGGAGCAGGCGGTTCGCGATGCGCGGTGTCCCCCGGGAGCGACCGGCGATCTCCCGCAGGGCGTACCGGTCGAAGTCGAGTTCGAGCAGGTGTGCCGCGCGGATGAGGACCTGCTCGAGCTCGTCACGCTCGTAGAACTCGAGGTGCGCGGTGAAACCGAAGCGGTCGCGCAGGGGGTTCGGCAGCAGGCCCGCCCGGGTCGTCGCCCCCACCAGGGTGAACGGCGCGAGGTCGAGCGGGATGCTCGTGGCACCTGCGCCCTTGCCGACCATCACGTCGATCCGGAAGTCCTCCATGGCGAGGTAGAGCATCTCCTCGGCCGAACGGGCCATCCGGTGGATCTCGTCGATGAAGAGCACCTCGCCGGGCATGAGCGACGACAGCACCGCGGCGAGGTCGCCGGCGTGCTGGATCGCCGGCCCGCTCGACATGCGGAGCGGTCGGTTGGACTCGTGGGCGACGATCATCGCGAGCGTCGTCTTGCCGAGCCCGGGAGGCCCGGCCATCAGGATGTGGTCCGGCGTCCGGTCCTGCATGGCCGCCGCCTTGAGGAGCAGGTCGAGCTGCCCCCGGACCTTCCGTTGGCCGACGAACTCGTCGAGCGACTTCGGTCGCAGTGCGCCCTCGAACGCGAGTTCCTCGGGTGACTGGGCGTCCGCGGCCGTGATCCCGCCGCTCATCGCCCGGCTCCGGCGGGACGGAGGCTGCCGAGCGCGGCACGCAGGAGCGCCTGCGTCCCCATCTGGGCGACGCCGGGTTCGGTCGCGACGGCGTCGTCGACGGCGGAGCGGGCCGCGTCCTCGCGCCAGCCGAGCCCGACCAGCGCGATGACGACGTCCTCCGTCGCCGGGTGGGCGGCGGCCGTCGACGATCCGGCGGCGGCGGGGGCCTCGAACGCCGCGAGCTTGCCGGCGAGGGCGACGATGATGAGCTTGGCGGTCTTCGGCCCGATGCCCGAGACCTTGCGGAACGCGCCGTCGTCGTCGTTCGCCACGGCGTTCGCCACTTGCGCGGCGGTCATCTGACCGAGGACGCCGAGCGCGGACTTCGGACCGACGCCGGAGACGCTCCGCAGCAGGTCGAACACGCGGAGGGCGTCGGTGGAGTCGAACCCGAACAGCTCGAACGCGTCGTCGCGGACGATGAGGGCGGTGCGGAGGAACACCTCGGCCCCGTGGCGCATCGTCAGGGCGTGGGCGGGGGTCACGGTGACGGCGTACCCGACTCCCCCGACCTCCACCACGGCGGTCGACCCGGCGACGTCGATGCAGGTGCCCCGGAGACTCGCGATCATGCTCCGAGCCTAGGCCGGACCGGGGACGTCCTCGGCCCGCCGCTCCGGACGAGCGGCGACGACGCGCTCCGGCCGGCAGCACCCGCCTGCGCGTCCCGCCACGCGCGCTGCGCCGGGGTGAGGGTCTGTGGTCCGGTGCTCACCGCGTCGGGCGATCCGAGCCTCCAGGCGTGACAGACCGCCAGGGCGAGCGCGTCCGCGGCGTCGGCGGGCTTCGGTGCCTCGGCCAGACCGAGGACGCGCGCGACCATGGCCTGGACCTGCCGCTTGTCGGCGTTGCCGTAGCCCGTGATGGCGGCCTTGACCTCGGACGGCGTGTGCAGTCCGACCGGCAGCCCGCGGGCAGCGGCAGCGTGCAGCGCGAGACCGGAGGCCTGGGCGGTGCCCATCACGGTGCGCACGTTCGCCTGGGCGAACACGCGCTCCACGGCGACGGCGTCCGGTCGGTGTTCGTCGATCTGCTCCGCGATGCCCTCGGCGATGTGGAGCAGTCGGAGTTCCAGGGCCATGTCCGCCGGGGTGCGGACGACCGTCACGTGCACGAGGCGGGCGCGCCGGTCCGGCGTGACCTCGACCACGCCGACACCGCACCGGGTGAGCCCGGGGTCGACCCCGAGCACGCGGAGCACCGTCTCAGTCCTCGTCCTCGTCGAGCTCGGCCTGCACGTCCGCCGGGACGTCGAAGTTCGCGAAGACGTTCTGGACGTCGTCGGAGTCCTCGAGCGCGTCGATGAGCTTGAACACCTTGCGGGCGGTCTCGGCGTCCACCTCGACCTTGAGGTTCGGCACGAACTCGGCGTCGGCGGAGTCGTAGTCGATCCCGGCCTCCTGCAACGCGGTGCGCGCTCCGACGAGGTCAGACGCCTCGGTGATGACCTCGAAGCCGCCGCCCTGGTCGATGACGTCCTCGACACCCGCGTCGAGCACGGCCGTCATGACGTCGTCCTCGGAGAGGCCGTCGGTCTTGGTGACCGAGATGACGCCCTTGCGGTTGAAGTTGTAGGCGACGCTGCCCGGGTCGGCCATGGTGCCGCCGTTGCGCGACATCGCGGTGCGGACCTCGGCAGCGGCGCGGTTCTTGTTGTCGGTGAGGCACTCGATGAGCAGCGCGACGCCGTTCGGGCCGTAGCCCTCGTACATGATCGTCGTGTACTCGATCGACTCACCGGTCAGGCCGGCGCCGCGCTTGATCGCGCGGTCGATGTTGTCGTTCGGCACCGAGGTCTTCTTGGCCTTCTGGACCGCGTCGACGAGCGTCGGGTTGCCCGACAGGTCGGCGCCGCCCATCTTCGCGGCGACCTCGATGTTCTTGATGAGCTTGGCGAACGACTTCGCACGGCGCTGGTCGATGACCGCCTTCTTGTGCTTGGTCGTTGCCCACTTGGAATGCCCGGACACGGTTCTCCTTGCGTCTAGCCGAAAATCCGGTCCAGTCTACCGACCCGGGAGGCACGGCCAGGGCCCGCCTCGCTGGCGCGGCCCGAGACGGGGCGCGGCGGCAACCGGAGCCGCGAGCCGGCTCAGGCGGAACGGACCATGTCGAGAAAGCGCCGGTGGAAGCGGTCCTCCCCCGCGACCTCCGGGTGGAAGGCGCTCGCGAGGACGTTGCCCTGCTGGACCGCGACGACCTGACCGTCCGCCAGTGCACCGAGCACGCGCACGTCGGTGCCGTGTTCCTCGACCACGGGCGCACGGATGAAGACCGCGTGGACGGGGTCCTCGCCGAGTTCGGGCATCGGGATGTCGGTCTCGAACGAGTCGTTCTGGTTGCCGAACGCGTTGCGCCGGACCGTGGTGTCGAGGACGCCGAGCGTGTGCTGTCCGGCAATGCCGTCGGTGATCCGGGCGCTCAGCATGATCATGCCCGCGCACGTGCCGTAGGCCGGCAGTCCGCCGCGGATGGCGTCGGCGAGTGGTTCCGCGATGCCGAACGTCCGGGACAGCTTGTCCATGACGCTCGACTCCCCGCCGGGGATCACGACGCCGTCGAGCGCGCCGAGTTCCTCTGCACGGCGGAGCGGCACCACGTCGGCACCGAGTTCCGTCAGCGAGGCGATGTGTTCGCGGAAGTCCCCCTGCAGTGCGAGGACGCCGATCCGGGGCGCGGCCTTACCAGCCACGCTCGGCGAGACGGTGCGGCGCGGGGACGTCGGCGACGTTGATGCCGACCATCGCCTCGCCCAGCCCGCGCGAGACCTCGGCGATGACCTTGGGGTCGTCGTGGAAGGTCACGGCCTTGACGATCGCCGCGGCACGCTTGGCCGGGTCTCCGGACTTGAAGATGCCGGAGCCGACGAACACGCCGTCCGCCCCGAGCTGCATCATCATCGCGGCGTCGGCCGGGGTGGCGACGCCACCGGCGGTGAAGAGCACGACCGGCAGCATGCCGGTCCGTGAGACCTCCTTCACGACGTCGTACGGTGCCTGCAGTTCCTTGGCGGCGACGTAGAGCTCGTCGTCCTTGAGGTTCCGGAGCGCCGCGATCTCCTTCGAGATCGTGCGGATGTGCTTGGTCGCCTCGGACACGTCGCCCGTGCCGGCCTCGCCCTTGGAGCGGATCATGGCCGCGCCCTCGGTGATGCGACGGAGGGCTTCGCCGAGGTTGGTGGCACCGCAGACGAAGGGCGTCGTGAAGCCCCACTTGTCGATGTGGTTCACGTAGTCGGCGGGCGAAAGGACCTCGGACTCGTCGATGTAGTCGACGCCGAGCTCCTGCAGCACCTGCGCTTCGACGAAGTGGCCGATGCGGGCCTTCGCCATGACGGGGATCGACACGGCGGCGATGATCTCCTCGATCATCGACGGGTCCGACATGCGGGCGACACCGCCCTGCGCGCGGATGTCGGCCGGGACGCGCTCGAGGGCCATGACGGCCGTGGCGCCGGCTTCCTCGGCGATGCGGGCCTGCTCGGCGTCGATCACGTCCATGATGACGCCGCCCTTGAGCATCTCCGCGAGACCGCGCTTGACGCGCGAGGACCCGGTGGTCGAAGTGGCGTTGACGGTGCTGGGGGTGCTGTCGCTCATGATGCCGACAGTCTAGTGCTCCGGCCACCCCTCGGCGACGAGTCGTCGGGTCTCGCCGAGCAGCTGTGAGAGCGACTTCGTGCGGGCGATGATCGGGAAGAAGTTCGCGTCCGACTGCCACCGCGGCACGATGTGCTGGTGCAGGTGGGCGGCGACCCCGGCACCGGCGACCTCGCCCTGGTTCATCCCGATGTTGAAGCCGTCGCAGTGGGAGACCTGTCGGAGGACGCGCATCGCCGTCTGGGTCAGCTCGCCGATCTCCTGCAGTTCCTCCGGCGTGGCCTGGTCGTACAGCGGGACGTGCCGGTACGGGCAGACGAGCAGGTGGCCGTTGTTGTACGGGTACAGGTTGAGCAGCACGTACGCGTGCTCGCCCCGCGCGACGATGAGGGCGTCCTCGTCGGACTTGTGCGGCGCCTCGCAGAACGGGCAGTCGTCGCGGTGTCCGCGCCCCTCACCGGCCCGGCCGGCGTCGATGTACGCCATCCGGTGCGGGTTCCACAGCCGCTGGAAGGCGTCCGGGACCGCCGCCTGGGTGGCGGCGTCCCGGATCACCAGCGGGTCGCCCTCGTCGTCGAGCGGGCCGGACATCAGACCTGGACGCGGTCGCGGATGGCGGTCGTGATGCGCTCGACCGCTTCGTCCACGGGCACGCCGTTGTCCTGACGGCCGTCACGGAAGCGGAAGCTCACCGCCCCGGCGTCACGGTCGTCCCCGCCCGCGATGAGCTGGAACGGCACCTTCGCCTTGGTGTGCGTGCGGATCTTCTTCTGCATGCGGTCGTCGGAGTGGTCGACCTCGGCGCGGACGCCCTTCGCGCGGAGCTTCGCGACGACCTCGTCGAGGTAGTCGCCGTACTCCTCGGCGACGGGGATGGCGACGACCTGCACGGGCGACAGCCACGCGGGGAAGGCGCCCGCGTAGTGCTCGGTGAGCACGCCGAAGAAGCGCTCGATCGACCCGAACAGGGCGCGGTGGATCATCACCGGGCGCTGGCGGGTGCCGTCGGCCGCGGCGTACTCGATGCCGAAGCGCTCCGGCAGGTTGAAGTCGAGCTGCACGGTCGACATCTGCCAGGTCCGGCCGATGGCGTCACGGGCCTGCACGGAGATCTTCGGGCCGTAGAAGGCGGCGCCGGCGGGGTCCGGGACGAGCTCGAGGCCGGTCTCCTCGGCGACCTCGCGCAGGGTGTTCGTCGCGACCTCCCACACGTCGTCGTCGCCGACGTACTTCTCCGGGTCCTTCGTGGACAGCTCGAGGTAGAAGTCGTCGAGGCCGTAGTCGCGGAGCAGCGAGAGCACGAACCGGAGCGTCGTGGTGAGCTCCTCCTTCATCTTCTCCTGCGTGGTGAAGATGTGGGCGTCGTCCTGCGTCAGGCCGCGCACGCGGGTGAGCCCGTGGATCACGCCGGACTTCTCGTTGCGGTACACGGTGCCGAACTCGAACATCCGCAGCGGCAGGTCGCGGTAGGACCGGGCCTGCGACCGGTACGCGAGGATGTGCATCGGGCAGTTCATCGGCTTGAGGTAGTAGTCCGCCCCCTGCCGGGTGACGTTGCCGTCCTCGTCGCGTGCCTCGTCCATGTGCATGGGCGGGAACATGCCGTCCTTGTACCAGCCGAGGTGGCCGGACTGCTCGAACAGGTCGCCCTTGGTGATGTGCGGCGTGTAGACGAAGGAGTAGCCCTCCTGCTCGTGCCGACGGCGCGAGTAGTCCTCCATCTCGCGGCGGATGATGCCGCCCTTCGGGTGGAAGATCGCCAGTCCCGAGCCGATCTCGTCGGGGAACGAGAACAGGTCGAGCTCGGCGCCGAGCTTGCGGTGGTCGCGCTTGGCGGCCTCCTCGAGGCGCACGAGGTACGCCTTGAGCTGGTCCTTGTCCGGCCAGGCGGTGCCGTAGACGCGCTGCAGCTGCGGGTTCTTCTCCGAACCGCGCCAGTAGGCGGCGGCGACGCGCATGAGCTTGGCGGCGTTGCCGATCCAGCGGGTGTGCGGGACGTGCGGGCCGCGGCAGAGGTCCTGCCACACGACGTCGCCGGTCTTCGGGTCGACGTTCTCGTACACGGTGAGCTCGCCGGCGCCGACCTCGACGCTCTCGCCCGAGTCACCCTCGGACGCGGCGCCCTTCAGGCCGATGAGCTCCTGCTTGTAGGGCTCCCCCGCCATCAGTTCGCGGGCCTCGTCGTCGGAGACCACCCGGCGCCGGAAGCGCTGGGCCTGCTTGACGATGCGGTCCATGCCCTTCTCGATCGCCTTCAGGTCGTCCGGCGTGAAGGGCTCGGCGACGTCGAAGTCGTAGTAGAAGCCGTCGGTGACGGGCGGCCCGATGCCGAGCTTGGCGTCGGGGTTGATCTGCTGCACGGCCTGCGCGAGCACGTGCGCGGCGCTGTGGCGCAGGATGTCGAGACCGTCCTGCTCGTCGAGGGTGACCGGCTCGGCGGTCTCACCGGTGGCGACCTCGGCCGCGAGGTCCTTGAGGACGCCGTCGACCCGGATGGCGACGACACCGCGGATGCCGTCGAAGAGCTCGGTGCCCGTCGTGGTCGTCGTCGCGGTGCGGGGCTCGGGTGCCTGGGGCACGTCGGCGGGCTCGGCGGACTCGGCAGCGACTGACTCGGTCACGATGGTGGGGCTCCCTCGGTCTGGTGGTGCGTCAATGGTAGTGGCGTCACGGGTCCACCCCGGGACGCCGTCGCGCTCAGGCGGGGACGGCGCCGAGCGTGGTGACGGGCAGGCGCGGCTCGAGGCGCTCACGCCCGGAGAGCCCGTCGAGTTCGAGCAGCGCGGCGAACCCGATCGCCTCGTACCCGGCGCGCTCGAGCAGCGTCACGGTCGCGGCTGCCGTGCCGCCGGTGGCGAGGACGTCGTCGACGACGAGCACCCGGGTGCCCGGCTCGAGCTGCCCGGGGCGGAGTTCGAGTTCGGCCTCGCCGTACTCGAGCGCGTACTGCTCGCTGAGGACCTCGCCGGGGAGCTTGCCGGCCTTGCGGACGGTGAGCACGCCGACCTGGTGCTGCGCGGCGATGCCACCGGCGAGGGCGAACCCGCGTGCCTCGATGCCGGCGACGGCGGCGAAGCCCGCACCGATCGCGAACGGCGCGGCGAGGGCCTCGCAGACCCGACCGAACGCGATCGGGTCGGCGAACACCGGGGTGACGTCGCGGAAGAGCACGCCCGGCTTCGGGAAGTCGGGGACGATCTGGGTGAGGCGCTCGACGAGGGCGGCGGCGGTGTCGGTCATGTCGTCAACCGTACGGGCCGACGGCGCACGGCCGTGACGCCCCGGGCGGGTGGAGCGGGTGCGTGCGGACGGGACGGACGGGAGGCTCGGGACCGGCTGGTGCCGTGCCTCCCGTCCGTGGCCGTGGCCGAGGACGCGCTCGCCGAGCCTGACCGGTCAGCGCCACAGGTGCATGCCGGCGCCGAGGATCAGCCACTCGGCTTCGCGGGCGAGGCGCGCTTCGTGCTCGCGCTGCCGGCGGAGCACCGCGGCCGGGTCGACCTCGTGCGGCTGACGGCGGGTGCGGCGGCTCCACACGATGAGGGCGAGGCCGAGGCGGAGCGCCAGCCGGTCCGGCAGCGACACGGGCCGGGGAGCACGGATCGGCGGCCGGACGGGTCTCGGGGGTGGGAGGACGGTCTTGGAGGACATTGGTTCACCATTTCGGATGCATTTCGGGAAAAAGGGGTCGACGAATCGACCGGGAAGACCGTCGCGTCGCCGAGGCGGCGCGACGAAGACACCTCGTGAATGCCGGGAGAATGCACTCGACGAGGTCCAGCGAGCATTTCGGGTCGTTGCAGGTCGGCCTTCTCCCGGCCACGGCGGCCCACCGTGTCGATCGCCTCATCGTCGCGGTGACGGACGCTGCGATCGGTCGGGGACCGCGGCGACCCGCGCGTGCGACGGCACGAGCGGGATCCACGGCGTCCGACCAGCGGGGCCGCCCAGCGGCGCTCCCGCTCGGTCAGGCCCGTCGGAACGGCCCGGCAGTGCGGGATCGGAGCCGGGAGCCGGTCGCGAGCTGAGGCTCAGCGCACGGCAGGTGGCAGGGAGGAGGTCCGGTCAGCAGGAACCGACGGTGGGACCGGTGGTTCCACGGACTGCTCGGAACGGCGTCTGCGTGGTGATCATTGTCGGCCCCCTTTCGGCACGGTTCTCTGGTGATGCGGGATGTGATTCCCGACGCATTCGGTCGTCCGTTCGCGTCGAGAGAACACTATCCAGGTCGACTCGGGCTCCGCAACCCCTTTTCTCCATCTCTTGCGGAATTGCATCCGGGAACACGAGAAGCCCCCCGGCACCGGAGTGCCGGGGGGCTCCTGACGTCATCGACAGGACTAGACCGCGACGGGAGCGGCGACCACGGCGACGACCGAGCCGTCGGCGATGTCGATCCGTACCGTGTCACCCTCGTGCGCGGACCCGTCGACCACCAGTTCGGCGATCCGGTCGTCGACCTCGCGCTGGATCAGCCGGCGCAACGGACGGGCGCCGTACTCCGGCTCGTACCCGTGCTCGGCGAGCCAGTCGGTCGCCGCCTCGGACACCGACAGGACCATGCCCTGCGCGGCGAGCCGGAACGCCGTCTCCTGCAGCAGGAGCGACACGATCGACCGCAGCTGCCCGCGCTCGAGCTTGCGGAAGAGCACGATCTCGTCGATGCGGTTGATGAACTCCGGCCGCATCGACTCGCGGAGCTTGCCCATCACCCGGTTGCGCAGGTCGTCCTCCGCGTAGCCGCCGTCGGCGGCCACCGAGAACCCGAGCGCGCCCGAGCGGGAGGCCAGGAACTCCGACCCGATGTTCGAGGTCATGATGACCACCGTGTTCCGGAAGTCGACCGTCCGGCCCTGGCCGTCGGTGAGCCGGCCGTCGTCGAGCACCTGCAGCAGCAGGTTGAAGACGTCGGGGTGCGCCTTCTCGACCTCGTCGAGCAGGATCACCGAGTACGGGTTCCGACGGACGCGCTCGGTGAGCTGGCCGGCCTCGTCGTAGCCGACGTACCCCGGAGGGGCACCGACGAGCCGCGAGACCGTGTGCCGCTCGCCGAACTCGCTCATGTCGAAGCGGAGCATCGCCGACTCGTCACCGAACAGCGACGAGGCCAACGCCTTGGCGAGTTCGGTCTTGCCGACACCGGTCGGACCGAGGAAGAGGAAGCTGCCGACCGGGCGACGCGGGTCGCCCATGCCGGTGCGGCTGCGCCGGACCGCCTTCGCGATCGCCCGCACCGCGTCGTCCTGTCCGACCACCCGGTCGTGCAGTTCCGACTCCAGGGCGGCGAGTCGGGTCTTGTCGGCGGAACCGAGGCGGGTCACCGGGATGCCGGTGGCGCGTGACACCACGGCGGCGATGTCCGCTTCGGTGATGACGTCGTCCGCGGGCGACGGGACGGAGGCGCGCTCGACGTCACCGGTGGCGGCGGCGGTGATCCGCGCCTCCAGTCCGGCGATCTCGTCCCGCAGGTCCGAGGCCTCCTCGTACTGCTCCTCCGCGACCGCGCGGTCCTTCCGGGCCGTCAGGTCGGCGACCTGGGCACGGAGCGCCTCGACGTCGACGTCGCCCGAGCGGGCGAGGCGGCGGCGGGCGCCGGCCTGGTCGATGAGGTCGATCGCCTTGTCCGGCAGGTGCCGGTCGGTGACGTACCGGTGGGAGAGTTCGACGGCGGCGCGGATGGCGTCGTCGGCGTAGGTCACGCCGTGGTGCTCGGCGTACCGGGGGCTGAGACCGGCGAGGATCGCGACGGCGTCCTCGACGCTCGGCTCCCCCACCGTGACGGGCTGGAAGCGGCGCTCGAGGGCGGCGTCCTTCTCGATGCGTCGGTACTCGTTCAGCGTCGTCGCGCCGACCAGGTGCAGGTCGCCCCGGGCCAAGCGCGGCTTGAGGATGTTGCCCGCGTCCATGGCACCGCCCTCGCCGCCGCCGCCGGCGCCGACGACCGTGTGGAGTTCGTCGACGAACACGATGAGCTCGTCGGCGTGTGCGGCGATCTCGTCCATCGCCTTCGTCAGACGCTCCTCGAAGTCACCGCGGTAGCGCGTGCCGGCGAGCATGCCGGGCAGGTCGAGGGCGACGACCCGCTTGCCCTGCAGCAGGGCCGGGACGTCACCGTCGACGATGCGCTGGGCGAGCCCCTCAACGATGGCGGTCTTGCCGACGCCGGGCTCGCCGATGAGGACCGGGTTGTTCTTGGTGCGACGGAGCAGGATCTCGACGGCCTGCTCGATCTCGTCGGCGCGGCCGATCACCGGGTCGATGCGACCCTCGCGGGCGCGGGCGGTGAGGTCGGTGCCGTACTGGTCCAGCGTCGGCGTCTCCGACTGCTGGTCCTGCTGGGCGGTGGTGCCGGGCATGGGACGCCCCTCTCGTGCGGCCTCGGCCGCTTCTTGTGCGTAGGACTGCATCACCTGCGGGGTGACGCCGGCGCTCGCGAGCAGCTGGCCCGCGACCGTGTCCTGGTCCGTGACGAGCGCGAAGAAGACGTGCTCGGGGTCGGTGTACGTGCTGCCGAAGCCGCGCGCGGCCTGGGTGGCCTCGAGCAGGATCCGTTGCGCCGACGGGGTCAGCGCCGGACGGCCCTCCGGTCGGTCGCCGGACGGCATCGGCAGGCGCTGCTCGACCTCGGCGGCGAACCGCTCGGGATCGGCGCCCGCGGACCGCAGCACGGCGGCGAAGGGCTCGGTGCCGACGAGCACGTGCAGGACGTGCAGGGCGTCGATCTCGTGCTGACCCTGCTCGACCGCGTACGCGGCCGTCTGCTGGAGCAGCTCGTGGGTACGCCGGCTGAGGAGCCGCGTGATGTCGACCGGTCGTCCGAACGGCATGGACCGCTGGGACTGGCCGGGGTTCTGGGAAGCCGCGAGCAGTCGTGCGAGGAACTCGTCGAACGAGTCGTTGCCGCCGGTCGGGCCGAACGTCTGTGGCAAAGGGACCTCCTGAGGAACTTGAGTGCCTTCGGCTCAATGCAACGCAGGAGGACCGCCGTCATTCCCGTCTGGAGGAAGAAGTTGCGGCGGGTCGACTCAGGTCCGGGTGATGGTCGCTGTGCTCGCGTCCGTGACCCGTGCCAGGTCCGCCGGGGCCAGCTCGACGTCGAACCCGCGACGCCCGCCCGACACGAAGATCGTCGGGTGGTCGGCGGCCGAGGCGTCGAGGACGGTGCGCAGACGGGTGCGCTGCCCGACCGGACTGATCCCGCCGACGACGTACCCGGTGCGACGTTCCGCGAGCGTCGGATCGGCGAGCGAGGCCTTCTTCCCGCCGACGGCGGCTGCGATCGCCTTGAGGTCGAGCCGGTCCGCCACGGGGACGATCGCCACCGCGAGCTCGCCGTCCACCGACACGACGAGGGTCTTGAACACCTGCTCCTCACGCAGCCCGAGCGCCGCCGCGGCCTCTTCGCCGAAGTTCGTCGCGCTCTCGTGGTGCTCGTAGACGTGTGGGGTGTACGGGACGCCGGCCCGCTCCAGCGCGAGAGTCGCCGGGGTGCTCGGGGAGGCTGCGCTCATGCACCGATCCTGCCCCGCACGACCGGCACGCCGACGGAGGCTCGCGGACGCTACGCTGAGCCGCACCATGACCGTCATCGAGGTGCTGCTCCGCGTGGTCGCCGCGCTGCACGCACTCGACCCCGCCGCACTCGCCCAGTTGCCGACACTCGGCGCTCCACCGGCGATCACGGTCGCCGTGCTCGGGGTCACCGCGATGGGTCTCACGGTCGCGGGGATCGCGGCGCTCGCCGCGGCCGCACTCGTGCTGCGTCTCGTCGCCCTCCTCATCGGAGCGGTCGGCGCCGCCCCCCGGGTGCCCTCGAACGCCCCGGATCTCGCCACCCGGATCGCGTGGAGCGACCCCGACGCGGACGGGCACGCCCGACCGCGGGCACCGGGAGCCGTCTCGGCGGTCTGACACCGGTCGGTGTCGGGCCGCAGACGCCCCGACCCATCGATCGAAGGACCCCCGTGGACATCACCACCCTGCCTGGCCTCGACGCCGTGCTGCACACCGGCGCGACCGCCGTCACCGCCCTCACCGAACTGCTCACCCCCGTCGTGGGACCGATGGCGGCGGCACTCGCCGTCGTCGTGCTGACGCTCGCCGTCCGCGTCCTGCTCGTCCCGCTGTCCGTCCTGCAGGTGCGCGCGGAGCGGGACCGCCGGCGCCTCGCACCCCGGATCGCCGAACTCCGGCGGCGAGCCGGCCGTGACACGGTACGGTTCCAGCGCTCGCTGCAGGAGCTGTACACCGCGGAGGGCGTGTCACCGCTCGCCGGGTGCCTGCCCGTCCTCGCGCAGGCGCCGGTCGTCTCGCTGCTGTACACGCTCTGCACCCACGTGAGCATCGACGGGACCGTCAACGCCCTGCTCCGCGCAACCCTCGCCGGCATCCCGCTCGCGCAGTCGGCGGTCGCGGTCGTCACGTCACCGCTGTGGGTGCACGCCTGGGTCGTCCTCGTGCTGCTCGGCGTGCTCGCCGTCACGGTCGAGCTGACCCGCCGGGCGCAGCTCCACTGGAACCCGGTCGTCGCGCCGGGCCCAGCGGGGTCCGACGCCACCGCACCCGGCGCTGCGGTCGCGGCGGGCATCGCACGGTGGGTGCCGTTCGTCTCGGTCGTCTTCGCCGCGGTCGTCCCGCTCGCCGCCGCACTGTACGTCGTGACGAGCGCGGTCTGGACGCTCGGTGAGCGCGCCGCCCTCCGCCGCCTGGTCCGCTAGTCGGGGGACGACCGAGGGCGGGGTGACCAGCAGGGCACGGTCGAGCCGCGCCCCGCTGGCCGTCAGCCGCCCTGGCCCTCCTGCTGCGGCCCCTGGTCGACCGGGTCGTACTCGGTGTCACGACCCTGTTCCTCCTCGGGCAGGGGCACGTGCCGCTCGGTACCGCTCCCGCCCGGGCTCGTCGCGACGTAGTCGGCCTCGCCCGACTGCGTGTCGTGGCTGAGCGGTTCGAGGGTCTCCTCGTCCACGTCCGCCGGCGTGGATCCGGTGGCGTCGGCGGGGACGGCAGGGTCGGGCGACTGGTCGTTCTGCGCGGTGGTCATCCCCCGGGCGTACTCCCCCCGGTCTGGGTGCGCGCCGACACCGTGCCGGTGGCAGGCTGAGCACAGGCGTGACGACGAGGAGCGCGCATGAGCCGGACCGACGACGACGCGGCAGCACGTGCCCGTCTCGAACGCGTCGCCTGGGGCGCCGCGTCCACACCCGCCGAGGCCGTGCGCGCCCGGATGGCCCTGGCCGATCTCGACCGGGAGGCCCGGGGACGCGCCCGCACCGATCCCCCGTCCGGCACACGGTCCGCTCCGGACACGCGACCGCGGGCGGACCCGGCGATGACTCCGGTGCCCACCGGTTCACCGTCCGGCACCCTCCCGGTCGGGTCGTCCGACGGCGCCACCCCCGGAGGGCGTGTGGACACCGCGACCGGTGCGGGCAGCGACGGCCCTGCGATGGACGACGACGAGGCGGACCGCGGTGGGACGGACCGGCGCGGCACGGGCCTCCTGGGCGCTGTCCGGCGTCTGGTCGGACGCGCGCGGCGGACCGACCAGACCGTGCTGTGGGCGCTCGGCGGCGGGGCCGTCGTCGTCGGTCTCGTCGTGGGCACGGGAGTCGGGCTCTCGGTCGGCACGAGCGCAGCACGACCCGCGACGACGACGGTCACCCCGGCGGCCGGGACGGTGACCGTCGAACAGATGCTCGACCTGCCACAGACGTTCGCCGACCAGCTCCCCGGGTCCGTCGAGGCGCCGGTCTCACTCCGGACGACACGCCTGGTGTTCACGAACCGGTCGCTGTCCGGTGAGGCCTCGGCCACGCCGTGGAACGTCTGGGCCGGCGTCGGGCGGGACGGTTCCACCGTCTGCCTGGTCGCGACGGCCGACCGCATCGAGGGCACGAGCGCCTGCTACCCCCGCGAGGACGCCCTGCACGGCACGGTGTCCCTGTCGGCGACGTCGCTGAGCGGGACACTCTGGGTGCGTCTGGTCGGCGGCGCCGTCCGGGGCACCGTGACGAGCACGGCCACGAGCCGGACGTACTGACGCACGCCGAGCCCCCGCCAGGTGCGCGACCGGGTGCTCGTTGGAGCGCTCCTGAGAGCATCGCGAGAACCGCCCGGGCGTGCTCGCGGGAACCGCGAGCCTCGTGCAACACTGGATGAGCGCACTCGCCGTGGAGTGGCCAGGACCACATCTCCACACCCCACCCATCCACCCGAGCGCGCCCCACCCCGGTCGACCAGTCGTCCGCGCGCGCTCCTCGCACGTCCTCGAGGAGGTCAGCCGCCGTGTCCACCACCAGCAACCAGACCGTCCACCCGTACACGACGCCGATCACCGTGACGACGTCGTCGGTGGTCGGCATCGCCGTGCTCGGGCTCGCCACGTTCTTCGCCATCACGACCGAGCTCATGCCGGTCGGACTGCTCGGCACCATGAGCCACGACCTGAGTGTCACCGAGTCGACCATGGGCATCGTCATCACCGTGTACGCCGCGGCGGTCGCCCTGCTCGCGCTGCCGTTGACCTCACTGACCGCCAGGCTGCCACGGAAGACCGTGCTCGTCGCGACCCTGGTCGGGTACACCGTGTCGAACGCGCTCGTCGCCTTCGCACCCTCGTTCGCCGTCGTCTGCGCCGGCCGGGTCGTCGGCGGCATCGCCCACGCGCTGTTCTTCTCCGTCGCCTCGGCGTACGCCACTCGCATCGTCCCGCCGCGCCTGGCCGGACGCGCCATCGCGTTCGTGTACTCCGGCAGCTCACTCGGCTTCGTGATCGGCGTGCCCCTCGCCACCGGCGTGGGCCAGTCCGTCGGCTGGCGTCCGGCCGTGGGCGCCGTCGCCGCCTGCGCAGCCGTCCTCGCCGTGGTCGCCGCGGCCTTCCTGCCCTCCGTGCGGGGTGCCGCCTCACCGCACGTCGGCTCTCCGAAGGCGTGGGCCCGCACCGGACTGCTGTCCGTCGTCGTCGCCGACCTGCTGCTCTTCGCCGGGCACTACGTCGTCTACACCTACGTCGGGCCCTACGTCGTCGACGCCGGACTCGACGCGGGCATGGTCTCCGGCGCGCTGCTCGTCCTCGGTGGCACGGGGGTGATCGGGCTCTGGCTCGCCGGGGTCTTCGTCGACCGGGCGCCCCGGCAGACCCTCCTGGTGTCGATCGCCGCGATGGCCGTCGCCTTCGTCGTGATGCCCTTCGCCCACGGGTCCCTGGTCGGCACCATGGTCGTCGCCGGCGTCTGGATGGCGGCGAACGGGACGACCGGCACGCTGTTCATGGCTGCAGCGATCCGCACCGGCGGGGTCAGCCCCGAGATCGCCGGTGCGCTCGTCAACGGCGCCTCGAACATCGGCATCGCGGGCGGTGCCGCACTCGGCGGGCAGGTGCTCGGGCTGTCCGGGCTGCAGACGCTGCCGTTCGCCGGAGCGGTGGTGCTCGTCGGTGGCCTGTCGGTCGTCGTGCTCGCCCGCCGCGGGTTCCCGGTGCGCGCCACCGCGCAGCCGCACCTCAGCACGTCCTCCATCGAGGTCCTCACCTCGTCGCTGGCCGTCGTCACGAGTTCGATCCCGACGGTGAGCCGCGCCATCCAGACGATCACCGGCTCGGTCGCGACCGTCCACCGTGCTGCGACGGGGTCGATCCGCACGGCGACGGGCTCCGTCCGGACCGTCGGTGAGCGGTAGCAAGCCCCGGGAGGTCCGTCGCCGGCTCCCCGACCTGGCTTCCGCCCGGAGTCGGTCAGGCGCGTGCCACCAGGGCGTCCAGCGCGGCGACCTGCCCGGCGACGACGAGCCCCCGCGCCACGTCGAGCGGTGTCCACCGCGCGTCGTCCACCTCGGGGACGTCGACGAACCGACCGGAGCCGCGGGGCAGTTCGAGGGCGACCGTGTTGCTCCGGACCACGTCCACCGAGAACGCCGGCGCCTGCAGGGCGTACACCGTCACGACCTTGCCGGACCCCTGCCGGAACTCCCCGAGCAGCTCCGGGACACCGTCGGGAGGCGCGGTGCCGATCTCCTCGGCGAACTCGCGGCACGCGGCGGCGAGGGTGTCCTCACCGTCGACCGGTTCGCCCTTCGGGATCGTCCACGCCCGCGGGCGCCGCTGCCAGAACGGACCGCCCATGTGGGCGATGAACACCTCGAGTGCTTCGCCGGTGTCACGGTGCAGCAGGAGACCGGCGGAACGTGGGGGCACGGTCGGCAGACTACCCTCGCGCGCATGCGCAGCATCGAGCTCCGGGACGGCCGCTTCGTCCTGGTCGACGACACCGCACCGGACACCGAGCGGCCGACGGTCGTGTGGCACCACGAGTCGCCGCACACGGGCGTCCTCTTCGAGCCGTTGACGAGCGCAGCGACCGCGCGCGGTCTGCGCCTCGTCGCCGTCACCCGCCCGGGCTACGGCGGCGCCGACGCCCTGCCCGGGCGACGCGTCGCGGACGGCGCCCAGGACCTCGAGCAGGTCCTCGACGTCCTGGGGGTCGCACGCGTCGCGGTGCTCGGCGGCTCCGGCGGGGGTCCGCACGCGCTCGCCGCCGCAGCGCTCCTCCCCCACCGCGTCGCGGCAGCGGCCGTCCTCGCCTGCCCCGCGCCGTTCGAGGACACGTCGGAGTGGTGGGACGGCATGGCGGCCGACGGAGGCCTCCGGGCAGCGACCGCCGGACGGGAGGCCCGGATCGCCTGGGCGGCGTCGGCCACGTTCGACCCGGCTCAGTTCGTCGACGTCGACCGGGCAGCGCTCGACGGGGACTGGGCGGCGCTGGGACGCGATGCGGGCGCGGCCGGTGCGACGGGCCTCCAGGGCGGCGCCGACGACGACGTGGCGTTCGTGACCGACTGGGGGTTCGAACCGTCGGCCGTCACCGTCCCGCCGGTCGTCGTGCACGGCGCCCGTGACCGGGTCGTGCCGGTCGCGCACGGGCGGCGACTCGCCGCGGCACTCCCGGCGGTCGAGTACGAGGAACGCGCCACGGACGGACACATCGCGGTCCTGGCGGCGGTGCCGGCGCTCCTCGACCGGCTCGCGGCGGTGCTCCGGAGCTGAGGGGACACCGCCGGCCGCCTGCCGTTCCCGGTCGGTACGCGTCAGCCGAACTCGCGCCGGAGCAGGTCCGCGGTGCTCTCGGTCAGGAACCGGACGCCCGCTCGGTCGGGGTGGAGGGCGCCGGGCTTCAGGTCGATGCGGCGCAGCCCGCCGAGGGAGTCGAGGGAGATGCCCTCGACGTAGGACCCCCTGCGCGCGCAGGCGGAGTGCGCCTGGGTGGCGGCGAAGACGTCGAGGAACGTGACGCCGGCAGCGCGGGCGGCGTCCCGTCCGACCTCGTCGAGCTGCTCCTGCACGCCGTGCAGCCAGCGCACGTCGGTGTCGGTGAACGGGTAGGTGTCCTCGGGGAACCGTCCGGCGAGGGTCCCGAGGTCGACGGCCGGCCGGAAGCAACCCGACGACGGGGTGTGCGCCTCGTCCGGGAAGATCGCCGGGTACCCGAGCAGGACCACCCTGGCGTTCGGGGCCGCGGCACGGACGTCGGCGAGCGTCTCGGCGATCCCGAGCGCCACCCGGCTCTGGATCTTGACGCCGAGGGTGTCCAGCCCGTCGGCCACCAGGGTGCTCCGGCACGAGGGCGCGTTCTGGCCCGAGAAGACCGGCCCCGAGGCCGACAGCGCGAGGCAGGACGCGGCCGTGCCGAACAGGTCGGCGTCGTTGCCGCCGATGGTCAGCGTCACGAGCCGGGTGGACGCGGACAGGGCCTCGATCTGGGGCGGAGCCCCGCGGAACTGGGTGCCGTCGCGGACGTCCTCGCTCGTCGCCCCGGCGCAGCTGACGTCGGTGAGGTCGAGCCCGAACCGGGCGGCGATGCGGTGCGGGTAGTCCTCACCCGACTGGGCGCAGGCCCGGACCGGCAGGCCCGTCGGGTGCCCGAGACCGTACCCGGCGGAGTACGAGTCGCCGAGGGCGACGTACTCGCTGCCCGGTGGCAGGTCGGGGAGCGTCTCCGGCGGGTCGTCCGTGACCGGGAAGGGCTGCGGGACCGGCCATTGCGGAGCGGCGACCGCCGCCGGCGTCACGGCCGTGTCACCGACGACGACGGCCCCCACGAGCACGGCCGACGTCACGAGTGCGGTGAGCACGCGGCGGACGGTCGAGCGGCGCAGGGTGGGCTCCGGAGCGGGTTCGGGTCGGGTGGCGACCCGCGGGCGGGGTCGAGCGGACCAGGCTAGCCGGTCCGGCTCGACCTCCGCGGACAGGGATGGTCAGCGACGACCGAGACGACGCTCGCCGCCGGCGCCGGGCTGGTACGGCATGCCGTAGTGCGCGAAGAGCTCCGGCTCGAGCGCGGCGTCGAGCTCGCCGTCGGTGGCGATCGACGGTGCTTCCTTCACGGCCTTCTTGTCGAACGTCACGACGAGGTGCTTCGGGGTGACGGTCGCGCCGACGAGCGGGACGAAGACGAGCTTCTTGCCGACGACGCCCGTGGTGATCGACCCGAACGCCGGCTCCGACGTCGCGGTGTCGTAGTAGATGCTCTCGAGGTTGCCGATCTTGTCGTCCTGGTCGTCGACGACCGGCAGACCGATCCAGTCCCGGATGTTGGCTGCTTCGAACACGGCGTCTCCCTCCGACGGCCGGACCCTCCGAGCCGTCGGATCGACGCTACCGATCGGTGCTGGGTGCGGTGACGGCGGGCGTCACACCGAGCCCGTCGACCGCGGTCAGCACGTCCTCGGCGCTGACGGCGAGGATCGCGGGGTCCGGGTCCTCGGCGAACACGTCGCCGCGGCGCACCGAGGCGTCGGTGAGGACCACGTGCGGGCCGGACGCCGGCGGACCCCAGGCCTCGGGCGGGGCCGGACCGAACAACACCACGGACGGGATGCCGTACGCCGAGGCCAGGTGCGCGGCTCCGGTGTCGACCGTGACGAGGAGACTCGCCGCGGCCACGACCGCGGCGAACGGCTGCAGGTCGAGGCGGCCGGCGAGCACAGCGGCGTCGTCGAGACCGGCCGACGCCGCGACGGCCAGCGCCCGCTCGACGTCGTCCGAGCCGCCCGTCAGCACCACGCGGTGACCGCGCGCGACGAGGCCGCGCACCACCTCGGCGAAGCGGTCGACCGGCCAGTGCCGCGCCCCGTGGAAGGCGCCCACGTGCACCACTGCGGCACCCTCGACGACGGCGGGGACGGCCGGGACGGCGATGGACACGTCGTCCGGGTCGGCCGGCAAGCCGTGCGCGGTCACCAGGCCGGCCCAGCGCTCGCGCTCGTGCACGTCGTGCTGCCACTCCGGCCCGTCGGGGGCGCCGTGCCCGATCACCCGTCGGGCCTGCAGCGCGTCGATGAGCTGCCCGGACTCCGGGCCCGCGCCGTGCAGGTTCACGGCGACGTCGACGACGCCGGCCGGGACCGCGATCGGGTGGTCGAGGCCGTGCTGGGCGAGGTGCACGTCCACGTCGGTGACGAGTTCGACGACCGGGGCGAGCCAGGCCGTCGTCGCGAGCGTGATCCGGTGGCCGGGGAACGCCCGACGGAGGGCGTGCAGCGCGGGGACGGCGACGAGCAGGTCGCCGAGCTTGATCGCACGGAGCACGACGAGCTCCGGTCGGCCGTCGGACGGGGGCAGGGTGGGTACGGCGGTCACGAGGTCCGACGCTACCGGGCCGCGGGCCCGTCGTCCGCGACACCGAGGAGCTGTCCGCGGCGCGCCACGCGCCGCTGCCGGGTTGGGCGAGCCCGCCGTCCGCCCGGTAGAGAGGAGTGTGGCTCTCTCCGACCGACCGCTGCGCGGTGTGCTCTTCGACCGTGACGACACCCTGGTGATCGACGTCCCGTACAACGCGGACCCGGAACGTGTCGTCCCCGTCCCGGACGCCGCGCGCGCCGTCGCCGCGGCCCGGGCCGCCGGGCTCGCGGTGGGTGTCGTCACGAACCAGTCCGTCATCGCGAAGGGCATGGCCACCCGCGAGCAGGTCGACGCCACGAACGCCCGGGTCGACGAACTCGTCGGACCGTTCGACGTGTGGGAGGTCTGCCCGCACGACCGCGAGGACGACTGCTCGTGCCGCAAGCCCCGGCCGGGCATGGTCCTCGCTGCGGCACAGCGACTCGGGCTCGACGCGGCGGACCTCGTCGTGATCGGCGACATCGGCGCCGACGTGGGCGCCGCGGCCGCCGCGGGGGCGCAGGGCGTCCTCGTCCCGACCGGGCGCACCCTGCCCGCCGAGGTCGCGGCGGCCACGACGGTGGCCGGTTCCCTCGAGGAGGCCGTCGCCCTCGTCGTCGCGCACGCCGCCCCGGTGTCGGCGTGAGCGGCGGGCGCGGGGACGGACACCGGGTGCTGGTCGCCCGGCTCGACTCGTTCGGCGACGTCCTGGTCGCCGGGCCCGCCGTCCGCGCCGTCGCCGCCGGTGCCGACCACGTGACCCTGCTCTGCGGCCCCCAGGGAGCCCCGGCCGGTGCCCTGCTGCCCGGCGTCGACACCCTGCGGGTGTGGGCCGCGCCCTGGGTCACCGAGACGGTCCGCCCGCTCGACGACGCCGTGCTCGCCGAGTTCCGGGCGCTGATCGCCGAGGAGCGGCCGGACGAGGCCGTCGTCCTGACGTCCTTCCACCAGTCCCCGTTGCCGCTCGCGATGCTGCTCCGGCTCGCCGGCGTCCCGCGCGTGTCCGGCGCCTCGGTCGACCACCCGGGCGCGCTGCTCGACGTGCGGCTCCGCCCGGGCGAGGACCTGCCCGAGGACGTCCCCGAGCCCGAGCGCGCGCTCCGGATCGCCGCGGCCGCGGGCTTCCCGCTGCCCGACGGCGACGACGGAGCGCTCCGGATCCGGGACGACGAGGGAGTCAGCGTCCCCTCCGAGGTCGCGGCCCTGGACCGCTACGTCGTCGTCCACCCTGGTACCAGCGTCGAGGCCCGCTCCTGGCCCCCGTCCTCCCACCGTGCCCTGGTGGCCGAGTACGCCCGGCTCGGCGTCCCCGTCGTCGTCACGGGGTCCCCGGGCGAGCGCGACCTCACCGCCGAGGTCGCGGGCAGCACGGCCGTCGACCTCGGCGGTCGGACCAGCCCGGCCGGACTCGCCGCCGTCCTCGCCGGCGCCGAGGTGGTGGTGGTCGGCAACACCGGGCCCGCCCACCTCGCCGCCGCCGTCGGCGCGCGGATCGTCAGCCTGTTCTCGCCGGTCGTCCCGGCGGTGAAGTGGGCGCCGTACGCCGCGCACGTCGAACTGCTCGGCGACCAGGAAGCCCCGTGCCGCCTCAGTCGGGCGCGCGACTGTCCGGTCCCCGGACACCCCTGCCTGACGGGCGTCGGCGTCGATGACGTGCTCGCCGCCCACGAGCGCCTGGTCGGATGCGCTCTCCGGACGAACGACGGCTCCCTGCGAACAGCACCAGAGACCCGGCGGTAGCGTGCGGCACTGCTTCTCCTTCTCCTCCTCCTCCTGATCGACAGTGACCGAAAGGCAGTGCATGCGGATCCTCGTGTGGCACGTGCACGGCGGCTGGATGGACGCCTTCGTCCGCGGCCCGCACGAGTACCTCATCCCGACCACCCCGGAGCGTGACGGCTGGGGCCTCGGTCGCGGTGGCCGGGACTGGGGCACGAACGCCGTCGAGATCGCACCCGCGGACGTCGCCGACGCGGACGTCGACCTCGTCGTGCTGCAGCGCCCCGAGGAACTCGAGGTCGCGCGGCAGCTGCTCGGCGGTCGGGACGTCCCGACCGTCTTCGTGGAGCACAACACCCCGCGTGTGGACGTGCCGGACAGCCGGCACCCCTTCCGGGACCGCGACGACGTGACGATCGCGCACGTGACGCACTGGAACGCCCTCATGTGGGACTGCGGCTCCACCCGGACCACCGTGGTCGAGCACGGCGTCGTCGACCCCGGCGCGCTGTACACCGGCGAGCTGGAGCGGTTCGGCGCCGTCATCAACGAACCCGTCCGACGGAACCGCGTCGTCGGCACCGACCTGCTCCCCCGTTTCGGCGCGGTCGCCCCGGTCGACGTCTTCGGCATGGGCACCGAGAAGCTGGCCGGACTCGGGCACGGCGACCTGCTCGTCGGTCTCGGCGACGTCAAGCCGGACCCGATGCACGCCGCCCTCGCGCAGCGCCGCGCCTACGTCCACGCGAACCGCTGGACCTCGCTCGGCCTCTCGCTCATCGAGTCGATGCACATGGCGATGCCGGTGCTCGTCCTCGCCACCACGGACGCGTCCCGCACCGTGCCCGCCGAGGCCGGTGCCATCGCGACGGACGTCGACGAGCTGGTGCGGGCCGCCCGGACGCTCCTGGAGGACCCGGAGGAGGCGCGCCGACGCGGCCTCGTCGCCCGGGAGGCCGTGCTCGCGCGACACGCGCTGTCCCGCTTCACCGCGGACTGGGACGCCCTGCTCGACGACGTGCACACTGAGCACCACGCCCGGATGCGCACGGCGCGCCCGGAACGGTCGACGGAGGCCGTCGGCGCCGGAGCGGTGCCGGACGGTGGGAGGAGCAGCTGATGAAGATCGCCATGGTCTCCGAGCACGCGAGCCCGCTCGCGACCCTCGGCGGCGTCGACGCCGGTGGGCAGAACGTCCACGTCGCCGCGCTCTCCGCGGCCCTGGCCGACCGCGGCCACACGGTCACCGTCTACACGCGTCGGGACGACGCGAGCCTGCCGGTCCGCGTCCCGCTGCGGCCGGGCGTGGACGTCGTGCACGTCGACGCCGGTCCCGCCGAACGCGTGCCCAAGGACGACCTGCTCCCGTACATGGGGACGTTCGCGCAGGTGCTCGCGTCCGAGTGGCTGACCGACCGCCCCGACGTGGTGCACGGGCACTTCTGGATGTCCGGCCACGCCACCCTCGACGCCGTCACGCAGGTGCAGGTCCGCACCGGCGGGGCGCGCATCCCCGTCGTCCAGACCTTCCACGCGCTCGGCGTCGTCAAGCGGCGGCACCAGGGGGCGGCAGACACCAGCCCGGTCGAACGCGAGTGGCTCGAACCGGCCGTCGGACGCGGAGCCGACCAGGTCGTCGCCACCTGTTCCGACGAGGCCTTCGAGCTGAAGAGCCTCGGTGTGCCCCTCCGGTCCATCTCCGTCGTCCCGTGCGGTGTCGACGTCGAGCTGTTCCGTCCGGACGGCCCCGTCGAGGATCGCGGTCGCACGTTCCGGGTGCTGACCGCCTCGCGCCTGGTGCAGCGGAAGGGCGTCGGCACGACGATCGCCGCCGTCGCCCGCCTGGTCGCCGAAGGCCGCGACGTCGAACTCGTCGTCGTCGGCGGGGCCGGCGTCGCCGGGGCCGACCTGCCCGACGACCCCGAGTACCAGCGTCTCGACGCCCTCGCCCGCGACCTCGGCATCCGCGACCACGTCTCGTTCCGCGGGCAGCTCGCGCAGGAGGAGATGGGCGCGGTGTACCGCAGTGCCGACGTCGTCGTCTGCGCACCCTGGTACGAGCCGTTCGGCATCGTCCCGCTCGAGGCCATGGCGTGCGGTGTCGCCGTCGTCGCCTCCCGGGTGGGCGGCCTCATCGACACCGTCGTCGAGGACGCCACCGGGCTGCACGTCGAGCCGCGCGACGAGGACGGCCTCGCGGTCGCCCTCGGCGGTCTCCTCGACGACCCGGAACGCCGGACCGCCTACGGCCAGGCCGGGCGCCGCCGCGCCGAGTCGAAGTACACCTGGCGGAAGGTCGCCGCCGACACCCAGCGGGTCTACGAACGACTCGTCGCGGGCGGCCGCACCCACGCGCCGCGTCCGACCCCCGGGCGCACCAGCGCGGCACCGACCACCCGCATCCCGGACGCCGTCCGACCCGCCGAGGAGACGCTGGCCGACGCCGCGCTCCCCATCACCGAGAGGAACGCCCGATGACCATCGAGCAGACCGGGATCGGCACGACCGAGTCCACCACCGGCGACGCGACGAGCACGCACGTCGTCCTCGACCACATCGCCGCATCCGTGCCCGTCATCGCGTCGCTCGCCGACCACGGCGGACACATCGCCGCGTGGGCCGACGACATCGCCACCCGCCTGGTCGCGGGGCGGCGGCTCCTCGCCGCGGGCAACGGGGGCTCGGCAGCCGAGGCACAGCACCTGACCTCCGAGCTCACCGGCCGTTTCGACGGTGACCGCCCGGCGTACTCCGCCATCGCGCTGCACGCCGAGACCTCGGCCGTCACCGCCATCGGGAACGACTACGGCTACGAGGAGGTCTTCGCCCGCCAGGTGCGCGCCCACGCCCGCGCCGGGGACGTCGTCGTCCTGCTCAGCACCAGCGGCAAGAGCCCGAACCTGCTCGCCGCCGCCGCCGCCGCGCGCGACGCCGGGGCCCGCTCCATCGCGATGACCGGTTCGTTGCCGAACCCGCTCGCGAGCGCGGTCGACGACGTCATCGCGATCGACGGCCCGTCCGCCAACGTGCAGGAGGCCCAGCTCGTCCTCGTGCACGCACTCTGCCGGGCCATGGAGCCCGTGCTCCGCCGAGGAGGCACCCGATGACCGACCGTCAGCTCCGCATCGTCGTCGTCGGCGACACCCTGCTCGACGTCGACGTCAGCGGCACGAGCGACCGGCTCAGCCCCGACGCCCCGGTCCCCGTCGTCGACGTGCGGTCCGACCAGCGACGTGCCGGCGGGGCGGGCCTCGTCGCCACCATGCTCGCGAAGGACGGCCACGACGTCACGCTCGTCACCGTCCTCGGCGACGACCGGCCGGCGGACCAGCTCCGGACGCTGCTGCCCGGCGTGCGGATCGTCGACGGTCCCTCCGGCGCCCCGACCCCGGTGAAGACCCGGGTCCGCGTCGGCGAGCACGCCCTCGTCCGCATCGACGAGGGCTGCGACACCCCGCCGGTGCCCGCCGTCACGCCCGCGATGCGGGAGGCGCTCGACGGCGCCGACGCGGTCATCGTCGCCGACTACGGTCGTGGCCTGGCCGCCGCCGAGGACATGCGCGCCGCCCTCGCCGCGGCCGTCGCCACCACACCCGTGGTCTGGGACCCGCACCCGAAGGGCGCCGCCCCCGTCCCCGGCACCACCGTCGCGACACCGAACGCGAGCGAGGCGCACCGCTTCACCGGTCTCTCCGGTTCCGGCGTCGCGTTCGCGACCGACGCCGCCGCGGACCTCGTCGCCCGCTGGGACGTGCAGGCCGTCGCCGTCACGATGGGCGACCGCGGCGCACTGGTCGGTCGGCGCACCGAGCGCGGGGCCGACTCGCGCTTCGTCCCGGCCCCGTCCGTCACCGCGGGCGACCCGTGCGGCGCCGGTGACCGTCTCGCCGCCGGTGTGGCCGTCGCCCTCGCCGGCGGCGCGGAGATCGCCGACGCGGTCACCGCCGGGGTCGCCGACGCATCCGCCTACCTGGCCGCCGGTGGGGTCGCCTCGCTCGTCGAGGGTGCCCCGCCCGCACCGATCGCCGTCCCCGGTGCCGACCGCGACGCGCTCCGCGTGGTGCACGAGGTCCGGGCCTCCGGCGGGGTCGTCGTCGCCACCGGCGGGTGCTTCGACCTGTTGCACGCCGGCCACGCGCGCACCCTCTCGGCCGCGCGGGCCCTGGGTGACTGCCTGGTCGTCTGCCTCAACTCCGACGACTCCGTCCGCGGTCTCAAGGGGCCCGACCGTCCGATCATGGGCCAGGACGACCGCGTCGAACTCCTCCTCGCGCTCGACTGCGTCGACGCCGTCGTGGTGTTCGACGAGTCCACCCCCGACGAGGCGCTCCGCCGCTTCCGGCCCGACGTGTGGGCGAAGGGCGGCGACTACACCGCGGACGAGCTCCCCGAGTCCGCCACGCTCGCCGAGTGGGGCGGCCGGGTCGTCACCGTGCCCTTCCACCCGGGCCGCTCCACCACCCGGCTCGCCGCCGCGATCGAACGCGTCGGCTGAGCCCGCCGACCCCACCTCACGACCACAGCACCACAACGCAAAGGACATCCATGCCCGTCCCCACCACCCCCATCGGCCGCGTCCTCGTCACCGGCGGCGCCTCCGGACTCGGCGCTGCCGTCGTGGCCGCCGTCACCGAGGCCGGCGGCACCCCGATCGTGCTCGACCTCCGGATCGACGCCGTCCCCGAGGGCGTCGACGCCGTCGCCGTGGACGTGTCGGACACCGACGCCGTCGAGCAGGCCGTCCGCGAGGCCGTCGAGCGCCACGGCGGCCTGGACGCGGTCGTGACCGCCGCGGGAATCGACACCCCGGCCCCGATCGACGCGATCTCGTCCGGCAACTGGGAGAAGATCGTCGGCGTCAACCTCATCGGCACCGCGTCGACCGTCCGCGCCGCGCTCCCCGCGCTCGAGGCCACGCACGGCCGGGTCGTCACGATCTCGTCGTCGCTCGCGCTCCGCGGTGTCGGCCACGGCACCGCCTACTCGGCGTCGAAGTTCGGCGTCCGCGGGTTCTCGCAGGCCCTCGCCGCCGAGACCGCCGGCCGCATCGGCGTCACGAACGTGATCCCGGCGGGCATGCGCACGAACTTCTTCGCCGACCGCACCGAGCAGTACAAGCCGGGTCCGGACGCGCAGCTCATCGAGCCGGAGTACGTCGCGAACTCGATCATCTTCGCGCTGTCGCAGCCGGCCGGCTGCGAGATCCGCGAGCTGTCGATCATGCCGGCGACGGAGCCCAGCTGGCCCTGACCGGCACACGCGCCTGACGGGAGGCCCGGTACCAGCTGGTACCGGGCCTCCCGTCCGTCCGGCGTCGCGCCGCGGCGTGTCGTGCGACCTCGAGAGGCGTCGGGGCGGACGCCAGAGCGCTCAGGTGGTGGCGAGCAGGTCCTCGACGTCGGCGAGCACCCGGTCCGGCGTGACCTCGTCGACGAACGACGGGTCGTGCTCGCAGCGCTCCGCGCTCCACCCGACCTGGGTGACGTCGACGTCGCACACCGGGCAGCGCGTGACGAAGCTCATGAGCACCCGGTGCCGGCCGCGGTCGAGCGGCCCGGCGTTGATGACGTTCCCGAACCAGAACACCCCCACGGTCGGCGTCCCGACGGCGACGGCGAGGTGTCGCGGTCCGGAGTCGTCGCCGACCATGACGTCGGCGGCGGCGAGCACCGCCGGGAGCTCACGCAGCGGCAGCGCCCCGGTGAGGTCGTGCAGGCGCGCGGCGACCTCGGGCTCCACGGCCTCGGACACCGAGGCGCGGATGGTCGTCGCGGCCGGACGGTCCGAGTCGTCCCCGACCAGGACGACGTCGTCGCCCGCCTCGAGCCGCGCGACGGCGACGGCGGCGAAGCGCTCCGGGCTCCAGCGACGACGCGGGTCGGTCGCGCCCGGGTGCATCGCGACCAGGCGGCCGTGCACCCCGAGTCGTTCCCGCACGGCAGCGCGCTCCTCGTCGGACACCGTGATGCGCGGGTCGAGGGTCACGGGTTCCGCCCCGGCCAGTCCGACGACCTCGAGCGCGCGCAGCACCTCGTGCTGGTAGTAGACGTAGCGGACCCACCGCTCGGTCGGGGTCGCGTCCTCGGTGGCCGTGCCGACCGAGTGCGCCGCGCCGAGACGGAGGACGAACGGGTTCGAGTTCCGCCCGCCGCCGTGCAGCTGGACCGCGAGGTCGAACCGGCCGGTCAACCGGGCGAAGAAGTCCTCGAGGTCGGGCGCGCCGTCGCCGCCGTCCCGGACCCCCGGGGACACCGGGAGCTCCTCGACGGCGTGCACGGCGTCCGTGCGCCCCGGCAGCAGCGCCGCCGCCATCGGGGTCCCGAGCAGGGTCAGGCGGGCCTCCGGGTAGGCGGCCGCGAGGGCCTCGATCGCGGGCATCGCGAACATCAGGTCACCGAGTCCCCCACCGCGGAGCACCGCGATCTCGCGGACCCCCTCGAACCGTTCGCCGCCCCGTCCGATCTGCACCACGCCCGTCGTCCTCCTCGTGTCCGACGCGGCGGGTCGTCCGACCGCATCCCTTCGTTCCTACCCGGCCGCGCTCGGGCCGGTGTGCAGCAGCCGTCCGGGCGCGCTGCTGCTGCGTCCCGTGGACACCCGCACGCATCCCGCGGGCGTGTCCAGCGGAGGAGGAGCAGCGTGGAGGGGCCGGTGCCACGACGCCGGACCACCACGAGAGGACGCACATGACGCTGGATGCCCCCACCACGACCGCTCCGTCGACGGACGACTCGTCCGCGGACACGATCACGGTGCTCGACCCCGTGACCGGCGAGGTGGCCTCGGAGACCCGCCGGAGCACGGCGGACGAGGTGCGTGACGCGGTCGCGCGTGCGCGGGCAGCGGCGACCGGGTGGGCCCGGACCGCGCCGGGTGAGCGCGGTGCCCTCCTGCGTGCCGCAGCCGAGCGGCTCCGCGAGCACGCCGACGACCTCGCGGCGATGAACACCCGCGAGACCGGCAAGGTCCCGGGTGACGCCCTCGGCGGCGTCGAGGCCGGCATCAACACGCTCATCCAGTACGCCGAACTCGGCCCGCTGCACCGGGGCGAGGCACTCCGAGGCAACCACGGCGCCGCCGACTTCGCCGTGCCGCACCCGCGCGGTGTCGTGCTCGCCCTGACCCCGTGGAACGACCCGGTGGCGGTGGCCTGCGGGATCCTCGGTGCCGCGATCGCCGCTGGCAACACCGTCGTCCACAAGGGCAGCGAGCGGAGCCCCGGCACCATCGCGCTCCTCAACCGCCTGCTCGCGGCCGAACTGCCCGAGGGCGTGCTCGTCGGCGTCGACGGGGACGCCTCGACGGGCGAACAGCTCCTCGCGGAGGACGGCATCGCGGTCTACGCCCACGTCGGCTCGACGGCGACCGGTGACCGTCTCGCCGAGGCCGCGCTGCGCACCCGAGCGCACGTGATCCGCGAGAACGGTGGCAACGACGCCGCGATCGTGGACGCCGACGTCGACCCGGTGTGGGCGGCGGAGCAGGTCGCCCTCGGGGCCTTCGCGAACACGGGTCAGATCTGCACGAGCGTCGAGCGCGTCTACGTGCACCGGGACATCGCCGAGGACTTCACGGCGGCCCTCGTCAGTGCCGCGGAGCGCAAGACCGCGTCGGCCGCAGCGGACTTCGGCCCGCTCGTCGACGAGCGCCTCCGCGCGACCGTGCAGCAGCACGTCGACCAGGCGGTGGCAGCAGGAGCCCGTGTCGTCACCGGCGGTGCGGTCCCGGAGGGACCGGGGACGTTCTACCCGGCGACGGTCCTCACCGGCTGCACGGACGACATGCTCGTGCTCACCGAGGAGACGTTCGGCCCGATCGCACCGATCCGGGTCGTCGACGACATGGCCGAGGGGCTGCGCCTCGCCGCGGAGGACCGGTACGGCCTGGCCGCGACCGTCCTGACCGGTGACACCGCGACCGCGCTGCAGGCCGCCGCCGAGCTGCCCGTCGGCACCGTGAAGATCAACGCCGTGTTCGGCGGTGCACCCGGCGGCAGCGCCGAGCCCCGCGGCGCGTCGGGCTCCGGCTTCGGGTACGGCCCGCACCTGCTCGACGAGATGACGACCACCACGGTCGTGCACCTGGAGGCCGCTCCTCGCCGCACGGCGACGTCCTCCGTCGACCCGGCGACCGCGGGTAGCCACGACACCGACACCGCGACCGCCGAGGACGTCCGATGACCGCCGACGTCCGGCTGGTCCGCCGCGTCGTCGAGACGATCACCACCGAACGTCCGACCGTGGTCGTGGTCGGGGACGTGATCCTCGACCGCTGGACGGTCGGCGCCGCCGAGCGGGTGTCCCGCGAAGCACCGGCACCCGTGGTCCGGGTCACCGAGACCATCGCCGTCCCGGGCGGCGCGGCGAACACGGCCGTCAACGCCCGCGCCCTCGGCGCCGACGTCCGCATGGTCGCCCTCATCGGCGACGACGAGACCGGCCGTGTGCTGCGGGACCGCCTGGAGGCCGCCGGCGTCGACACGCGGTGGCTGGTCGCGGTCCCCGGGGCCACGACCACGAGCAAGGACCGGATCGTCGGTGGCGACCGCGTGGTCGTCCGGGTCGACGACCTGGCCGCTCGGCCGAGCGCCGCGGACACCGCGCTGCTCGCCGAGGCGACGGCCGCGGCCGTGCAGGGCCGACGCCCCGCGACGGCCGACGACGCGCGCACGACCGACGGCGCCGTCACCGACGGTGCCGACACCGCCCGTGCCGATGCCGTCGTGGTCTGCGATTACGACCTCGGGGTCGACGCGACCGCCGTCGTCCCCGTGCTCGAGCGCGACCGTCCGACGACGGTCGTGGTCGACGCACACGACCTCTCGCGCTGGAGCGCACTGCACCCGGACCTCGTCACACCGAACGCCGGCGAGGCCTCCGCGCTGCTCGGGCGCGACCTCGGTCAGGGCGCCGACCGTGCCACGACCGTGGTCGCCGCACGCGACGACCTGCTCGCCGTCACCGGGGCCCGGAACGCCGTCGTGACGCTCGACCGCAACGGCACGGTGCTGCTCGACGGCCCCGGTGCGGACGCTGCTGCCGACGTGCACCGGACCCGGGCCACGCCGGCGTCCGAACAGCAGGCGTCCGGGGCGGGCGACACCTTCTGCGCCGCCGCGTCGGTCGCCCTCGCCGTCGGCACCCCGGTCCGCGACGCGGTGTCGTTCGCGCAGGCCGCCGCCGACGTCGTCGTGCGCGAGGCCGGCACCTCGGTCTGCTCCGCCGACGCCCTCGTGGCCTCGGTGTCCGCCCCCGCCGAGACCGTCGTCGACCACGACGAACTCGCCGCGGCGGTCGAGAAGGCCCGTCGCGCCGGTCGCCGCATCGTCTTCACCAACGGCTGCTTCGACGTGGTCCACCGCGGCCACACGACGTACCTCCGCCAGGCGAGCGAGCTCGGCGACCTGCTCGTCGTCGCGCTGAACGACGACGACTCGGTCCGCCGGCTGAAGGGCCCGGAGCGGCCGATCAACACCGCCGAGGACCGTGCCGGGGTGCTCGCCGCGCTGGCGTGCGTCGACCTCGTGACGGTGTTCGCCACCGACACCCCGATCCCGCTGATCGAACGCATCCGGCCGGACGTCTACGTCAAGGGCGGGGACTACTCCCCCGAGATGCTCAGTGAGACCGAGGTCGTCCGGGCCCACGGCGGTGAGGTCGTGATGGTCGACTACGTCGCCGAACACTCGACCAGCGCGGTCGTCCGGCGCATCCGCGAGACCGCGGCCGGCACCCGCACGAGCGACGGCGCACCGACGGCCGACCACGCTCCGGTCCCGGGGGACGCGTGACGCGCGGCGCGCGCTGGTCGGGCGACTGGGGCCGTCCGACCGAGGTGACACCGGGCGGGAGCGCCCCCGTCGACGTCGACGTCCTCATCCCGACCGTGGGGCGCACCGCCGAGCTCGCCGCGACGCTCGCCGGCCTGGCCGCGCAGACGGACGTCGCCTTCCGGCTGGTGCTCAGCGACCAGTCCGAGGCCGGTGACGCCGCCGCCCAGCCGGCGGTCGCCGCCATGGTCCGCGTCCTGGAGGCCCAGGGCCGCCCCGTCACGCTCCTCACGCACCCGGAGCGGCGGGGTCTCGCCGAGCACCGGCACTTCCTGCTCGCCCACGCCACGGCCGACGCCGTCCTGTTCCTCGACGACGACGTGTGGCTGGAGCCCGGCTCCGTGCACCGGATGCTCGACGCCCTCCGCTCGCTCGGGACCGGGTTCGTGGGGAGCGCCGTCCAGGGTCTGTCCTACCTGCCGGACCGCCGGCCGCACGAGACGGCGCCGTTCGCCCTCTGGGACGGTCCCGTCGTGCCCGAGGTGGTGCGACGCGGCACGCCCGGCTTCGACCGTTGGTCCCTGCACAACGCGGCGAACCTGGTGCACGTCGCCGCCGACCTCGACGTCGAGCCGGGTGGCTGGTTGCCGTACCGGGTCGCATGGGTCGGCGCGTGTGCGCTCTACGACCGGGCCGCGCTCGAGGCGGTCGGGGGCTTCGGCTTCTGGGAGACCCTGCCGGTCGGGCACGCCGGCGAGGACGTCGTCGTGCAGTGGCGGGTCATGGAGCGCTTCGGCGGGGTCGGGATCGTGCCGTCCGGGGCCGTGCACCTCGAGGCCCCGACCACGGTGACGGACCGCTCGGTCGACGCCCCCGACGTCGTCTTCGCGCACGAGCAGCCGGCGGAGCGCGACCAGCACGCCGACCAGCCCCGGCGCTCCTGACCCGACCGGCGGAGTCATACCGCGGTAGGGGGTCACCCCGACCACAGCGGGATGGCAAGCAGCCACGGCTTCCGTAGCGTCGGACCCGTCGGCGAGGGACGTCGACGGGAGGAGCGGCACCCGTGCTCGACCAGATCACCCCGTTCGTCGTCGACCTGGCGTCCTCGCCGCTCGTCTACGTCGTCCTGTTCGCCCTGTGCCTCGTCGACGGGTTCTTCCCGCCGGTCCCGAGCGAGACGGCCCTCGTCGCGGTGGCCGCGGTCGCCGCGACCTCCGGTCAGCCGGTGCTCGCGGCCGTCCTCGGCGTCGCTGCGGTCGGCGCGATCGCGGGCGACTCGGTCGCCTACGCCATCGGTCGTCGCGTCGGGTTGCGTCGCCTGCGGAACGCCAGGCGTCCCAGGATCGCGGCGGCCTTCGCGTTCGCCGAGCGACAGATGCAGCGCCGCTCCGCGAGTCTCATCCTCGTCGGTCGGTACATCCCGGTCGGTCGGGTCGCCGTCAACATGACGGCCGGGGCCACGGGCCTCCGGTACCGCCGGTTCCTCGGCATCAGTGCGGTCGCGGGGACGGCGTGGAGTGCGACGTCGATCGGCATCGCCCTCGCCACGTCGTCCTTCCTGCACGAGCCGCTCGTCGCCGCGGCCGTCTCGATGGTGGTCGCCGGACTGCTCGGGTTCGGGGTCGACCGGGTGCTCGGTAGGCTCCAGCGCAGGCGCGACGCACGAGCCGCCGCAGCCGACACGTCGGTCCTGACGGTGTCCGTCCGCCCCCGTCCCGTCTGCCCCACCACCACCGGAGAGACCGCCCG